>CAZOUC010000385.1:0-3118 GCA_964582825.1 uncultured Enterobacteriaceae bacterium
CGCGCACCGAGGTCCGGACCGGCGGTACACGGACCCGGTCGCCCGCTTCGATCTTGGTGGCAGGCCGGGCCCGCCGGCTGTTGACCCGCACCTCTCCGCTGCG
Organism: uncultured Enterobacteriaceae bacterium; assembly: GCA_964582825.1. GTDB lineage: Bacteria > Pseudomonadota > Gammaproteobacteria > Pseudomonadales > UBA5518 > CAZOUC01. Next base: position 104 of record CAZOUC010000385.1, read on the forward strand.
GATGATCCGGTACACATAGGAACGCGGCACGCCTTTCAGGCGCGCGAGCAGGAAATTGTCGAGGCGCTGGCCCGCCTGTTCCGGGTCGACATCCAGGATGCGGGGGCCGCTGGCATCGGTGGCTGCAGCTGTCACCGCGCCAGTCTAGCCGCTCGCGCCGGCGTCGCGCAGCGGCGACCCTGGGAAATCCTGAAATTTTTTGCCAATTGAGGCACTTAGCAATACTTGCTATAGTCCGGCACGAGGAAAGCGGCGTGACTCCCCGGACCGGGTCCGGGTCGAGTTGCGCCACATCCGTAGCCCCGCTCGTCGCCCCGCCCGGATCAGGGTGCCGCAGGCCGACACGGGTTGTGCTGAAACCGTCATCGGAGAGGTGACATTACTGGCCATAGCGCCACCTGCGATCCCGCTATCGCTAAATCGCCACCCCGGGAGCCCGCGCTGCACCGTCCCTCGCAGACGGAGGCCGCCGTTCCCGCTGGCTGATACGGCTTGGTACGAGCCCTGAATAGTAGACACCGACCGGGGCCGCCCGCAACGCCGAAAGGCGTCGGACGCCCGGTCGGGTCAAGGCCGCAGACCGGACAGGTCGGCGCCGTACGACACGACAGAACTGGTACTGACTGGGTTTAGCGGTACGCGGTTTCGCTCCGACAAGGAAGGAAACCTGTACCCATGAAAAGAATGCTCATCAACGCAACTCAGCGCGAAGAGTTGCGTGTCGCCATGGTCGATGGCCAGCGCCTGTACGACCTGGACATCGAGAACCGCACCCGCCAGCAGAAGAAATCCAACGTCTACAAGGGACGCATCACGCGCATCGAGCCCAGTCTCGAAGCCGCTTTCGTCGACTTCGGCGCCGAACGCCACGGCTTCCTGCCGCTCAAGGAGATCGCCCGCGAGTACTTCCACCGTGACCCCAAGGACGTCAAGGGTCGCTACTCGATCAAGGACGTGCTCAAGGAAGGCACCGAGGTCATCGTCCAGGTCGACAAGGAAGAGCGCGGCAACAAGGGCGCTGCGCTGACGACCTTCATCAGCCTCGCCGGCCGCTATCTCGTGCTGATGCCGAACAACCCCTCGGCCGGCGGCATCTCGCGCCGCATCGACGGTGACGAGCGGGACGAGTTGCGCGACGCGATGAAGCAACTCGAAGTGCCTTCGGGAATGGGCGTGATTGCCCGCACCGCCGGCATCGGCCGCAGCGCCGAAGAACTGCAGTGGGACCTCGGCTACCTGCTGCACCTCTGGGAGGCGATCAGCAAGGCGGCAGCGGAAAAGCCCGTTCCGTTCCTGATCTACCAGGAGAGCAACGTGGTAATCCGTGCGCTGCGCGATTACCTGCGTGACGATATCGACGAGGTCCTGATCGACGCCGAGGATGCCTTCCAGCAGGCGTCGGACTTCGTCTCGATGGTCATGCCGAACTCGCGCCGGCGCGTCAAGCGTTACGAAGACGCGATGCCCCTGTTCAACCGCTACCAGATCGAGACGCAGATCGAATCCGCCTACCAGCGCGAGGTGAAACTGCAGTCCGGCGGTTCGATCGTCATCGATCCGACCGAGGCGATGATCGCGATCGACATCAACTCGGCGCGCGCCACCAAAGGCGCCAACATCGAGGAGACCGCGCTCCAGACCAACCTCGAGGCCGCCGACGAGATCGCGCGCCAGCTGCGTCTGCGCGACATGGGCGGCCTCATCGTCATCGACTTCATCGACATGAATTCGAACCGCAGCCAGCGCGAGGTCGAGAACCGCCTGCGCGATGCACTGGCCAGCGACCGTGCCCGGGTCCAGACCGGGCGTATCTCCCGCTTCGGCCTTCTCGAGATGTCGCGCCAGCGTCTGCGGCCGTCTCTCGAGGAGACCAGCTCCGTCATCTGCCCACGCTGCACCGGTCAGGGCACGATCCGCGACACCAAGTCGCTGGCCCTGTCGGTACTGCGCCTGGTCGACGAGGAGGCCGGCAAGGACCGCAGCGCGCAGGTCCGCGCGATCGTACCCACGGACGTGGCGACCTACCTGCTCAACGAGAAGCGTGCGGCCATCCTCGACATCGAGCAGCGTAATCGCCTGCACGTACTGGTCATCCCGAACCCGAACATGGAAACGCCGCACTTCGAAGTGCAGCGCCACCGTGACGACAGCAGCGAGCTGGGTTACGAAAGCAGCTTCGACCTGGTACCCGCGGCCGAAACGCCGATGCCCTTCGACGAGCGCGGCGCCGCGCCCAAGATCGAGCGCGCCGCGGTCGATGCGGTCAAGCCGGCGGCACCGGCGCCGATTTCCGAACCTGCGCAGGACACGCGGCGCCCCGAGCCGAAAGCCAAAGCCCGTCCCGCGCCGAAGCCGAAACAGCCTGTGGCGGAGTCCCCCGCGCCGGCAGCGTCGACGGACGAGACGCCTCGCGGCTTCTTCGGCCGACTGGCCGCAGCCCTGTTCGGTGAGGCAAAACCCGTCACGCCGGCGCCGGCCGCGATGCAGGAAGCCGAGTCGGACCGGAGCGTCGACAAAGACCGGAAAACGACGGATAGGTCGGCCCGCACGACGCAGAAGCCTTCATCCCGCGCACGCAAACCGCAAACCGACGACAAGCCAGAAGCGGACGCAGCGGCCGCAGAAATGCCGGCGAAGAGCCGGAGCCGACGCCGTCGTCCGAAGGCCGAGGATACTGCGGCCAAACCCGATACGCAGGCCGACGAGCAGTCTGCAGCCAGTCCCGCCGAAGCCGGCAACGGAGAGCCGGGTCCCGCGGCTGAGGCGACCCCGGGCGATGATGCGGGCGATGAGAAGAAGACCAAGCGCCGTCGCCGCGGAGGCCGTGGTCGCGGTCGACGCAAGGCCACCTCGGCCGTCGAGGGCACGGCGCCTGCCGATACGCCCGCTGGCGAGGAACCCGATAGCGAGAAGCCGGATACCGCGGAACCCGCTGCCGGCAGCGACACGCAGCAGTCGCCGGCCGCTGCCGAGGCGCAGCAGCCGCAGCGCCGGCCCGATGATTTTCGTCCCTCG
>CAZOUC010000386.1:0-3112 GCA_964582825.1 uncultured Enterobacteriaceae bacterium
GGCCAGCGCGGCACAGACGGCGATGATCATCACCGCCGGCACGAACACGCCGGCGATGCGGTCGGCCAGGCGCCCGACCGCGGGCTTGGCGTTCTGGGCACGCCGCACCAGCGAGACGATGCGCGCCAGGGCCGTGTGCGAGCCCACCCGCGTTGCCCGGAACACCAGCGTGCCCTGGCCGTTGACGGTACCGGCCGCCAGTTCGTCGCCCTTGCGCTTGCGGACCGGTTCGGGCTCCCCGGTGAGCATCGACTCGTCGACGAAACTCGCGCCCTCCTCGACGACGCCGTCGACGCCGACCCGTTCGCCCGGGCGCAGCCGCAGGCGGTCGTCGACGCGCACCTCGGCCAGCGGCAGGTCGTGCTCCCCGCCGTCGCGCAGCACCCGGGCGGTCTTCGGCTGCAGGTCGAGCAGGCGGCGCAGCGCCGCCGAGGTGCGCCGGCGCGCGCGCACCTCGAGGGCCTGGCCGAGGTTGACCAGGCCGATGATCATCACCGAGGCCTCGAAATACACGTGGCGGGCCGCCTCGGGCAGAATCGCCGGCGCCAGCACGACCAGCATCGAGTAGGCCCAGGCGGCGCCGGTGCCGAGCGCGATCAGTGTGTCCATGGTCGCCGAGTGGTGGCGGAAGGCGCTCCAGGCGCCAACGAAGAAGTGGCGGCCGGCGACGGCCATCACCGCCGCGGTCAGCAGGCCGGCGACGAGCCAGCCGCCCTGCTCAGCCGGGCTGTCGATCTGCATGTCGCCGAGCCACATGCCCCAGACCATCATCGGCAGGCCGAGACCGAGGGACAGGCCGGTGTCGCGCAGGTGGCGCCGGTAGGCGGCCGCTTCCTGGGCGTCGCGCTCGTCCTGATGCGCGGCGGGATCCTCGAGTACGGTGGCGCCGTAGCCGGCCTGCGCCACCGCCGCCTGCAGCGCCTCGCCGGACGCATCACCGACCACCTCGGCGCTGCGGTCGGCGAAATTCATCGAGGCGCGCTCGACGCCGGGTACCCGGCGCAGCGCGGCTTCGATGCGCTCGACGCAGGCGCCACAGCGGGCGCCTTCGATCATCAGGGTCGTGGTCCGAGTCATGCGCTCTCCCGTTCGTCCAGTTCGGCCCAGCGGGCGAACTTCTGTTCCAGCAGCTCAGGCAGCGCCTCGACGCGCGCCTTGTCGGCGGCGAGCACCGCCGGATCCTCACGGTGGTAGTCCGGCGCGCTCATCTTCGCCAGCAGCGCCGCCTGTTCTTCCTCGAGGGCGTGAATCTGGTCCGGCAGCGCTTCGAGCTCGCGCTTTTCCTTGAAACTCAGCTTGCCCGGCCGGCGCGTGGCCGGCTTGCCCGCAGGCTCCGCGACCGCCGCCCGGGTCGCCGCTTCGGGCACGCGGCGCTCGGGCCGCTGCTGCAGCCAGTCGCTGTAGCCGCCGGCATACTCCTGCCAGTGCCCGTCGCCCTCGGCGACGAGAGTCTGCGTGACGACGTTGTCGAGGAAGCTGCGATCGTGGCTGACCAGCAACAGCGTGCCGTCGTAACTCTGCAGCGTGTCCTCGAGCAGTTCCAGGGACTCGATGTCGAGGTCGTTGGTGGGCTCGTCGAGCACCAGCAGGTTGGCCGGCTGCGCGAACAGGCGCGCCAGCAACAAGCGATTGCGCTCACCGCCCGACAGGGTCTTGACCGGGCTCTGGGCGCGCTGCGGCGGGAACAGGAAGTCGCCGAGGTAGGACATCACGTGCACCCGCCGCCCGCCGCTCTCGATCCACTCCGAGCCGGGGCTGATCGTGTCGACGAGCGTCGCGTCCGGGTCGAGCTGCTCGCGCAGCTGGTCGAAGTAGGCCACCTGCAGCTTCGTGCCCAGGCGCACCTGGCCGGCGTCTTCCGGCTCCTGGCCGAGCATCAGCCGGATCAGCGTGCTCTTGCCGATGCCGTTGGGGCCGATCAGGCCGACGCGGTCGCCGCGCAGGATCGTGGTGCTGAGGTCGCGGCAGATCACCGTGTCGCCAAAGCACTTGTCGACGTGCAGCAGCTCGGCGACGAGCCTGCCGGAGCGCGCCCCCGCATCGAGCTTGAGTTTCACGTCGCCCAGGCGCTGACGCCGTGCGGCGCGCTGTTCACGCAGCGCCTCGAGGCGGCGCACGCGCCCCTCGTCTCGGGTCCGCCGCGCCTTGATCCCCTGGCGAATCCAGGCCTCTTCCTGCTTCCAGAAGCGGTCGAACTTGCGCGCCTGGGTCGCTTCGGCATCGAGCTCGTCGGCCTTGCGCCGCTGATAGTCAGCGAAGTTGCCCACGTAGGAACGCAGCAGGCCGCGGTCGAGCTCGACGATGCGGGTCGCCACGCGGTCGAGAAAGGCCCGGTCGTGGGTGATGACGATGGCGGCGCCAACCCGGCCCAGCAGGCTCTCGAGCAGGTCGATGCCGTCGATGTCGAGGTGGTTGGTCGGTTCGTCGAGCAGCAGCAGGTCCGGCTCCAGCGCCAGCGCCAGGGCCAGCGCCGCGCGCTTGGTCTGGCCGCCGGACAGGGCCACCGGGTCGGCGTCCGGTGCGACCTCGAAGCGCTGCAGGAACTCGCCGAGGCGCGCCTCACGCCGCCAGCGCTCGCGCTCGTCGCTCTCGCCCTCGAATGCGCCGCGCTCGACGAGGGCCTGGTGGACGGTCGGCGCGGCCGGCAGCTCCGGCTCCTGCTCGACCAGCACCACGCGCAGGGCTTCGTCGCGGCGCAGCTCGCCATCATCCAGCGCAACCGCGCCGGTCAGCACGCGCAGCAGTGTGGACTTGCCGGTGCCGTTGCGGCCGATCAGGCCGATGCGTTCGCCCGCCTCGACGCGCAGATCGGCCGCGTCCAGCAGCGGGTGCGCGCCGAAGGCGAGCTCGGCGCGATCGACGGTCAGCAGCGCGCTCATCGCTTCACGTGCCCCCGGCGCCACCAGAAGTACAGCGCCGGCAGCACCAGCAGGGTCAGCAGCAGGGTCGACAGCATGCCGCCCACCATCGGCGCGGCGATGCGCCGCATCACCTCGGACCCGGTGCCTTCGCCCAGCATCACCGGCAGCAAACCCAGAACGACCGTCATGGCCGTCATCATAATCGGTCGCAGGCGCCGCTCGCAGCCACGCAGCATTGCGTCGCGCAGGCC
>CAZOUC010000387.1:0-3109 GCA_964582825.1 uncultured Enterobacteriaceae bacterium
GGAGCCCAGGCTCAGCGGGACGCCGGGCAGCGCCTGGGTCATGTCCTTGAGCAGGAACGGCACGCCGTAAAACGGCGCCGACGACTCTGCCTGGCTGCCCTGCCGGGCCTGTTCGTAGAGGGGCGCTATGATGGCGTTGAGTCGAGGATTCACGGCCTCCGCGCGTGCGATCGCGGCGTCGACGACCTCGCCCGGGCTCAGCGCCCGATTGCGGATCAGCTCGGCCAGACCGAGACCGTCATGGCGCTGGTAGTCGTCGCCGTTCATCCGGACTGGAACACCAGCGCGGGGCGACGATACAGGAAGGCGGCGACCAGCCCGAGGGCGAGGCCGAGCGCCAGGGTGCCGCCGCCAGACAGCCACAGCCAGTGCGACGGCACCGCTTCGCCGCGCACGAATTCGCCGATCAGGATGTTCTGGGAAAACAGCGGTATCGGCATCATCCAGGTCTCCGGCTGGGGCTGATTGCTCATGAACAGCAGGCTCGGGATCATTGGAATCAGCACCACCAGTCCCATGTAGGACTGGGCCTCCCGAAAGCTCTTCGCGAACGATGCGAGCAAGGTCAGCATCGAGGCGGCCAGCACCGCGACCGGGGCCACCACGGCCAGTATCTTCGCGGCCACGCCGAGCGGAACGTTGAGGTCGACGCCGAGCTGGTCGATCGGCATCAGCGGCAGACTGAGTTTGAACGAAAGCAGGGTCAGCAGCAGCGAGGCCAGTGCAAAGGCCGCGGTCGCCGCCATCTTGCCGCACATGATCTGCCAGCGCGGCACCGGGTTGATCAGCAAAGGCTCGAGCGAGCGTCGTTCCCGCTCGCCGGCGGTGACGTCGATCGCCAGGTGCATACCGCCGACGAAGGCGGTGATCATCAGCGCGTACGGCAGGATCGCCAGCAGCAGCATCGCGCGGCTGCGCGGTGTCGACAGGTCGATCTCGCGCACCGCGATCGGTGAGGACAGTAGCGGTGAAACGCCGCGCAGCTGCATGCGCAGGGTGCCGATCTGCCGGCCGTAGCCATGCAGCAGGGAGCGGGTCCGCGCCAGCATGCTCTGCGAGTCGCCGCGCGTCGGGTCGGCGATCAGTTCCACCGTCGCCGGCCGACCGGCGGCCCAGTCCTCGGCGAACGAGGACGGAATGCGCATCGCCATGGTCACTTCCTGGCTGCGCACCCGTTGTTCCACATCGTCGACCGGCTCTTCGACGGTGACGCCGTTCTGCCGCAGGAAGGCCACCAGGTTGGGCGCGTGCTCGGCACCGATGACGGGCATGGCCAGCGGCTTCTCGGCACGTTCCTCCTGGGTGCTGATCGCCAGGTAGGACATGCCGAGCAGCAGCAGCGGAAACAGCAGTGGAGACAGCAGCACCGAGTTGAACAGGGCGCGTCGGTCGCGCAGGTTTTCCACGACCTCCTTGCGAAATACCACCGAAAAGCCGTTCATGCCTGCAGGCCCTCGTCACTGCCGATCAGGCGCACGAAGGCGTCCTCGATCGTGCTCTGCCCGCTGCGCGCCAGCAGTTCCTCCTGCGTGCCGGCCGCGGCAACACGCCCGGCGGCGATGATCACGACGCGGTCACACAGGGCGGCGACCTCCTGCATGATGTGCGTCGACAGGATCACCGACAGACCGGAAGCCTTGAGGCCGCGCACGTAGTCGCGCAGGGTTCGGGTCGCCATCACGTCGAGGCCATTGCCGGGCTCGTCGAGCAGTACCGTCTGCGGCCCGTGCACGAGAGCGCGCGCGATCGCGACCTTGACGCGCTGCCCCTGGGAGAAGCCCTCGGTGCGCCGGTCGATGAACTGGCCCATGTCCAGGGTGCGCACCAGCTCGTCGATACGCGACTCCAGCCGCGCCCGGTCCATGCCGTGCAGCTCTCCGTAGTAGCGGATGTTCTCGCGCGCCGTGAGGCGGTTGTACAGGCCGCGCCCGTCGGGTACCACACCGAGGCGGCGTTTGATTTCGAGCGCGTTGCGTCGTGGATCGAGACCGTCGATACGGATCTCGCCGCGGTCGGGCTCGAGCAGGGTATAGAGCATGCGCAGGGTTGTCGTCTTGCCGGCGCCGTTGGGGCCGAGCAGGCCGGTGATCTCGCCGTCCCGTGCTTCGAAGCTGACGCCGCGTACGGCGTGCACCTTGCCGAAGGACTTGTGCAGGTCGTGGACGGAAATCATTCAGGGTCCGGGTCCGAGCAGGTTGGTGAAGAACGGCGCCGCTTCGATATCGTCCACACAGTCGGTATCGAGCGCGGCGGGGTCTGCGCTCTCGATGAAGCGTTGTGCGATGTTGCGCATGCAGAAGTGGCTGATCACCGAGTGGCCACGCCCTTCCGCCACCAGGTGCACGTGGCGCGGAAAGTATTCACGGAGCTCGTCGGCATAGGATGGCGGTGTGACCGGGTCGCGGCTGCCCGACAACAACAGCACCGGTACGTCGCCGCTGACCGCTGCGCGAAAGTCCTCGGCGACCTCGCCGCGGGGCCAGATCTCGCAACTGCTGCGCATCACCTGCAGCAGCACATCGCCGAGCAGCGTCTCGCCGGCATCGACGCTTCGGTCGAGCCAGGGAATGTCTTCGCTGCAGATCACCGACAGCTCCATGCCGCGGCTGATCGTGCTGGTCAGCTGGCCCATGATCATCATCGCCTGTGCGGCCAGGCGACGCAGGTCGCCCGCGGCGGTCGCCTCGTACAGCAGCAGCGGCAGCGTTGCCTGGCTTTCGGCCTGGTAACTGAGGAAGCGTATCGCCACCGCCAGGGTCTCGTCGTGCACGCGCAGGTCCTGCTCTTCGCCGGTCAGCGGGTGGACGAAGCGGATGTCCCGCGGCGTCTCGCGCAGCTCGTCCATGAGCTGGCGCACGTCCGTCATCGACACCGGAAAGCGACTCCGACAGGCCTCGACACGCTGGCAGTCGTCGAGGATCGCGGCGACGGCGCGGTCGAGTTTCGGTCCGTGCTCCGCGCCGAGGACGAGGCGCATCGGCACCGCCCCATCGAGGATCATGCTGCGAACGCGCTCCGGGTAGCTGCGGTAATAGACCTGGGCCGCCCGCGTGCCGTACGAGATGCCAAGCAGGTTGATCCGCTCGTAGCCCAGCGCGGCGCGGACCTC
>CAZOUC010000388.1:0-1540 GCA_964582825.1 uncultured Enterobacteriaceae bacterium
CACCAGGCGCAGCTGCTGCGCGCCGATGAACGGGTCGCCGACGATGACGTCGTTGTCGAGCCCGCGACCCAGGCGCAGTTCCCCGCCCTCCAGGCGCCGGTACGACGGCGTGCGGCCGGGACGACTGGCGACTTCGAGGATCAGGGCTGCCACTGGATCGTCCCCAGGAAGCGGTCCAGGAAGCGGCGCGCGCTGTCGGCGGTAATGCCGCTGGCGGCGAGGGAAACCAGCAGGGCGCGGTCTTCGAGGTCCGCCGAGGCCAGGATCATCGACAGGTCCTGGAGTCCGCGATAGCGCCGGTAGGCCCGCACACACCAGGACAGTCGCCAGGCCTGGTCGGCCAGCTCGAGAAAACTCTGCTGGCAGCGAAACGGGCCCACCTGCTCGCCGCTGGCCGCCACTTCGCGGCCGTGCCGGAACTGCTCCTCGACCAGCGCGTAGAACTGCATTTGCGACAGGCCACGGCTTTCGAGCCACTCGTAGCCGTAGCGCAGGTGGCCGGTCTCGAAGCGGTCCTCGATGTAGATGCTGTCTTCGTTCTCGCACTGCTGGTAGACGTGCCGGTAGCGTGCCCCCTGCTCCGCGTTCGAGCCGCCCCAGCAGTTCAGGGCGTCGCCGATGCGCCAGGGCAGCAGGAAGTCGCCGAAACGCTGTACCTGCCACTCGCCGGCGGTGAGCGCGGCATAGAAATCCGCCTGCTCCGCCAGCAGCGTCTCGGTGATGCGGGCGCCGAAGTCGACCGGCTCGGGAACCTCCGGGGCGCGGCTGCGCAGCGCATCGAGCGCCTCGACCGGCACCAGGAAGCTGATCTGCTCGGCACCGTGCGCGACGTTGATGCCGATCACGCGGCCGTCCGCCGCCAGGGCCGGCCCGCCGCTCATGCCCGGATTCAGGCTGGCGGAGAACAGGATCCGCCGGTAGCGGGACGTCTGCACGTAGCCGTTGAACGTGCCCTCGATGATGCTCAGCGCGAGGTCGAACGGATTGCCCAGGGAAAACACGCGTTCACCCTGTTCGATCTGCGAACTGCCGAGGACGAGGGTCCTGGGCAGTGGCTCGGGCGTCCACAGCAGGGCCAGGTCATTGACCACGTCGACGTCGAGCAGGGTCAGCACGCCCCGGCCGCCACTGCTGTCGTAGTACTCGATGCGAAACCGCTCCGGAGCCTGCACGTACTCGGCGACGACGTGGTAGTTGCTGACCAGCAGGCCGTCGTCGCGAATCTGGAACCCCGAGCCGATGCTCGACTTGTCTCCGGAGGCCTTGTCGATCAGGCGCACCTGAACGACCGCCGGGCTCAGTTCGCGAAACAGATCGCGGGCCGCCTGCTCCGACCCCTGGGCCAGGGCACTGCCGGCCAGCAGCGCGCACAGCAGCAGGCCCAGGCGCTGCGCCAGCATTGTGGTCGGTCGCGTCAACAATCGCCCTCCGGTTCGGCCGCGCAGTGTACCGCGCCCGCCGGCGCGTCGCACGGCGCCTGATACACTGGAGGCACCGTAAGGTAATCCGCATTCCGGTCGAGGAGTCCCCCGCCATGGCC
>CAZOUC010000388.1:1550-3101 GCA_964582825.1 uncultured Enterobacteriaceae bacterium
TGGCCGACATCGAACCCCTGCCGAGCAGCGACCTGTATCACACCTGCGACCCGGGCCAGCTGGACATCGATTCCACCGACGGCGTCGAGGCGCACGACTGGATTCTCGGCCAGGAACGCGCCATCGACGCGCTGGACTTCGGCCTGGGCATCGACAGCTACGGCTACAACATCATCGCGATCGGCGCGCCGGGAACCGGCCGCACCACCACCGTGCAGCGGGTGCTCGAACGCGTCGCGGCGAGCCGCCCGGTACCGGACGACTGGTGCTACGCGGGCAATTTTCAGGAAGCCCACAAGCCACGCGCGCTGCGCTTTCCGGCCGGGCGAGGCGCGCGCCTGCGTGCCGACATGGACCAGCTGATCGACGACCTGGCCAGTGCGCTGCCCTCGGCGTTCGAGACCGAGGACTACCAGGCCAGCGTCGAAAAGCTCGAGAGCGAGTTCGAATCGCGCCGTGACGAGGCCCTGAGCGAGCTCGCGGAGCTGGCCGGCAAACGCGACATCCAGTTGCTCCATACCCCGTCCGGATTCGCCTTCGCGCCGGTCGACGAGCAGGGCGAGGTCATCCGCCCCGATGCCTTCCAGGCGCTGTCCGACGAGCGCAAGCAGCAGATCCAGGATGCCGTGGAAGACCTGCAGAAACGTCTGCAGCAGCTCATTCGACGGCAGTTTCCGCAGTGGCAGAAGGAGGCCCGGGAAAAGCGCCGCGACCTCGACCGCGACATCGCCCGCTACACGGTCGGCCACATGATCGACCAGCTGCGCGAGAGCTACCGGGACCTGCCTGCCGTGGATGCCTGGCTGGACGAGGTCGACCGCGACATCGTCGACAACGCCAAGAACATCCTGGCCCAGCAGCAGGGCGGCGCGGAAGGACCCGTGCAGCAGCGCAGCCTGCTGGAGCGCTATCGCGTCAACCTGCTGGTCGACAACGGCGCTGCCGAGGCCGCGCCGATCGTGCACCAGGATCTGCCCAACCACGCCAACCTGGGCGGCCGTGTCGAGTACCGCGCCGAGATGGGCACCCTGACCACCGACTTCACGCTGATCAAGGCCGGCGACCTGCACCGGGCGAACGGCGGCTACCTGGTGCTGGACCTGCGCCGCGTGCTGATGCAGCCCTACGCCTGGCACTCGCTGCAACGTGCACTGCGAAGCCGCGAGTTGCGCATCGAGTCGCTGGAGCGCATCTACGGCCTGCTGAACACGGTGACCCTCGACCCGGAACCGATCCCACTCGACATCAAGGTGGTGCTGATCGGCGATCGCAGACTGTATTACCTGCTGCACGCCTACGATCCCGAGTTCCGTGAGCAGTTCAAGGTCTGTGCCGATTTCGAAACGGATGTCGCCCGCCACAACAGCCACCTGCACGAATACACGCGGCTGTTGCGGCGCATCATCCAGCAGCAGGGTCTGCTGCCCTTCGACGCCGCGGCGGTGGCGCGGGTGATCGAGCACAGCACCCGCCTGGCCGGCGACCGCGACAAGCTGTCCGTGCACCTGCGCAGCGTCACCGAGCTGGTCTGCGAGGCGAGCCACTGGGCGG
>CAZOUC010000389.1:0-3093 GCA_964582825.1 uncultured Enterobacteriaceae bacterium
ACGATCGGTTTCGCCACCGACCAGGCCTTGCTCGAGGAGACCGCGCAGAAAGGCGGTGGCCAGTACTACACCTCGGACTCGGCTGCGGGCCTCGCCGACGCGTTCCGCGGCGCGATCACCGAGATCCTGTCGACCACGTCGACCTTCAGCTCGCCGTCGGTGGCGGTCGACACCTTCACCCGGACCCAGAGCCGTAACGACATCTTCTTCGCGATGTTCGAGCCGCAGGCCGGCCAGCGCTGGCCCGGCAACATCAAGAAACTGCGCCTCGACATCTCCGGTGGCAGCGGTCAGCTCGTCGACGCCAACGGCGACCCGGGTATCGATTCGAGCACCGGCTTCATCGACGAACAGGCGCAGACCTTCTGGAGCCCGGTGCAGGACGGCGGCGTGGTGACCAAGGGCGGCGTCGGCGGCCTGCTGGCGGCGCGCGACCCCGGTACGCGCACCATCTATATCAACACCGGCAGCGGCGGCGCGCTGGAGAACTTCGAAAGCGCCAACGTGACCGCGGCCGCCCTCGGCGTGGCCAACGACCAGGAGCTGTTCGATGCTTTCGGCGTCGCCGACCAGGCCGAGCTCGACGAAGTGCTGCTGTGGGCCCGCGGCTACGACGTGGACGACCGGGACGAGGACAACAGCACCTCGGATCCGCGCCCGTGGATCCTCGGCGACATGCTGCACTCGCGCCCGCTGGTGATCAACTACGGCGCGCGCTCCGGCTTCACGCAGGACGACCCGGAGCTGCGCATCGTCGTGGGCACCAACGAAGGCTTCCTGCACATGTTCAGCAACGACGACGGGCAGGAAGACTGGGCCATTTTCCTCAAGGAACTGGCCCCGCTGCTGAAGGCGCGTTTCGACAACGAGACGGCGACGCAGCGCCTGTACGGCATCGACGGCACCCCGACGCTGCTGACCGAGGACCTGAACGGCGACGGCACCATCGATCACACGGTGGGCGACAAGGCCTACGTCTACTTCGGGCTGCGCCGCGGCGGCAAGGGCCGCTGGGCCCTGGACCTGTCGAACCCGGACGCGCCGAGCGTCGTCTGGCAGGTCGACGAAACGCAGAGCGGCTTTGCCGAACTGGGCCAGTCCTGGGCCGACCCGGTCAACGCGATCGTGCCGGGTTACAGCGACCCGGTCCTCGTCATGACCGCGGGCTACGACCTCAACAAGGATCTCGACAGTCACGCGACTCCGGACACCTCCGGCCGCGGCCTGTTCATCGTCGACGCGGTAAGCGGCGCCCTGGTCTGGAGCGTGACGCCGGCGGCAAACTCGGCCAAGAACCTGCAGGAGACCGGGCTCGTGCACTCGGTCGCGGCACAGCCCGCGGTTCTGGACAGCAATGGCGACGGCATCACCGACCGCGTCTACTTTGCCGACACCGGTGGCAACGTGTGGCGCGTCGACATGCCGGGTGTGAGCCTGCCGGACTCGAACCAGGACACCTGGCGCATCACGCAGCTGGCCGACTTCAACAACGGCGCGCTGGACCTGGCCGACGACCGCCGCTTCTTCAACCAGATCGACGTGGTGCAGACCCGCAAGGACGGCAAGCTGTTCGACGCGGTGCTGCTGGGCAGCGGTGACCGTACGTCGCCGCGCGAGACGGACACGGACGACCGTTTCTACATGATCCGCGACGAGAAGATCGGCATCTATACCACCGCGCCGCCGACCGCCAGCGAGTGCGTGACGGATCCGTCGATCGACTTCCGCTGCAAGCTGCCGCTGACCGACAGCGACCTGTACGACGCCACCGACAACATCGTCCAGGATGGCTCGATCGCGGCCGGGTCCGGCTCCTGCCTGCTGGATCTCGACGGCGACGGCACCAATGACCCGGTCTCGGAGCAGGATTGCGCCAACGCCGCGCTGCGCGCCAGCAACGGCTGGTACATTCGCCTCGAAAGCTCGGGCGAGAAGTCCCTGGCGCCGTCGACGACGATCGGCGGCAAGGTGTTCTTCACCACCTACTCGCCGGATGTTGCCAACGTCAACCTGTGCCAGCCCCAGCCCGGCACCGGCCGCCTGTACGTGGTCAGCCTCGACGACGCCAGCGCGGAGTACCAGTTCGGCGTCGACGACGACCTGAGCAAGGAGGACCGCACCGCGCTGCTCGGCTCGCTGATTCCGGACACGCCGTCGGTGCACTACGGCAGCGACCGTGAAATCCGCCTGCTGTTCCCGGCCGGCGGCGGCATCCAGGCGCCTGGCGCCGGGGAATGCGAGGGCGTAGTCTGCGAGACCGACGAAACCTTCCCGCAGCCGTTCGGGACCTTCTGGTACCGCGAGGAGTACTGATGACACCGGCCCGCCAACGCCCGCTGAACGGCCCTGCGCGCGCACGCGCGCAGGGCTTCACCCTGGCCGAACTGATGGTCGTCGTGGTGATCGTCGCCATCCTGGCGGCGGTCGCCGTACCGACCTACCAGAACCAGGTCACCAAGGCGCGTCGCAGTGACGCCAAGACCGCGCTGCTCGATGCCGCGCAGCGCCAGGAACAGTTCATCCTCGACCAGAACACCTACGCGACCGACATGACCCTGCTCGGCTACGGCGCCAGCCCGGCCACGTCCGAGGAGGGTTACTACACGATCTCGGCCTCGAACGCGCCCTGTGGCGACATTCAGAGGTGCTACACCTTGACCGCGACCCGGGTCGCCACCGAAGCGCAGGGGGGAGACACCGAGTGCGGCAATTTCGTCCTGAATTCGTCCGGCGCCCGGACCGTCACCGGCTCCCTGCCGGCCACCGACTGCTGGTAACCGAAGATTTTCCTGGAGAGCATGATGATCAGCCGCATTTACCGCATTCCTCGAGCCGCCCTGCTCGGCATGTCCCTGCTGGCCGGCGCCGGCGCGGTGGCCGACGATGACGATTACGTCTACCCGTCGAACGTCTACGCCTGCCAGGTGCAGATCGAGGGCGGACGCGTCGGCATCGTCATGATGCAGAGCCAGACCCTCGAGAAGGCGCAAACCAGCGCGCTCGTCGATCGCGCCTTCGCGACCGACGGCACCCGCGGTCGCGCGATCGCGGTCGACGTGTGCGTCGCCCACCCAGGCGCCCGCTTTCCCGACC
>CAZOUC010000390.1:0-3091 GCA_964582825.1 uncultured Enterobacteriaceae bacterium
GGCGCCACGGCGCGCCGCGTTCATGCCGCCTCGCAGCTGATCGACGGTGTACTGATCGACGACGACGAGTCGCTGATCGGGCAGATCGAAGAGCTGATCATCGACATTCACAGCGGACGGATCGCCTCGCTGATCGTCGAGAGCAGGGACGGCGACAGGATGGAGTTTCCCTGGTCATGGATCGACGTGCGCGACGGCCGGTTCCGCCTGCGGCCGCGCACTCATTCCTGATTCCCTTTCTGTGCAGACTGGCCGGCAAAGCCTGCCGTCTGCGTCTCGGCGGATGTTCCTGCGAGCAAAAAAACCGGTGGCTCGTGCCACCGGTCCAGGAATGACGCCGTTTCGACGGGCCGCCGCGCGAGACGCGGCAGGCCCAGCAGCAGGCTTACGAATCCCGGTCGCGGGTCATCGTCGTGACGAAGCTCGCATCCAGAATCCGTCCCTCCAGGAACTGCCGGTTCAGGTCCCCCGTGACGGATACCATGTCACCCCGGTCGACCTGCTGATAGCCGCGATCGTCCAGGGGGTTGTAGGCCATGTCATCGGTGTGCACCGTCAGCTTGCGCAACCCGGTATCCAGAGTGAACTCGCGCGCCTCGCGGGTCACGCTGCTCACGGTCCCGGTCACGGTGACCTGCTTCGGATCGGGCCGGACGAAGACATTCCAGTTGTGCATCGGGATGTAGTCGATGCGTTCTTCGTCGGCACTGCTGGCATAGAAATAGGTATTCAGGCTGTCGACGTATACGGCGGCGGCTTCGATCGAGGCCACCTCGTAGAGGTCGTCATCGATGTCGCCGTATACCGTGACCTGGTCGCCGTCCATCAGCGCGTGGGCTTCGCCGTAGGCGTCCCAGTCGTCCATTTCGACGGTGATGACGCCCTCGCCGTAGTCGAGCGTGAACTCGTCCGAAGTCGGCATCACCACCGTACCACTGATGCTGATCCAGCTGTTGTCGGGCTGCGCGTACGGCTCCTGCGCAACGAGCGCAGAGCTCGCCGCCAGCGTCGCGGGAATGGCGACGGCCAACAGTGCGGGTCGGGGGTTCATGAGTTTTCGCATGGGGCCTCCTGTGCTGGTGGGCTGTATTGGGGTTTGCGGTCAATGAACCGCGTCACCAGCAGGGGCAGCAATCTGTATGCCAGCCAAAGGCGGCCGGAAAGCGCCGCGCGACACGTCCATTGCGCAGTATCTGCACGGCGGTCTGTAGCTTTTCCAGAGATCCGCGGTCAGGTGGTGTCGGACGCGGGCGGCGAATCTCCGGCGCTGGAGGCCTGGTCGTCCTTTGCGTAGGCATTGAGCCGGTTGTACAGCGTTTTCAGGCTGATGCCGAGCACCTCTGCCGTGGCGCTCTTGTTGCCTTCCATGCGCTCGAGGGTCGCGAATATCAGCCGGCGCTCGGCGTCTTCTATCGACGTGCCCACTCCAATCCGCAGGTAGTCGCCCTCGCTGGCCGTCGCGTCATCGAGGCGAGGCAGGTCCGCAAGGTCGATGAAGTTCTGTGCGACCAGGTGTGCCGACTCGAGCACGCTGCGCAGCTCACGGACGTTGCCGGGCCAGCCGTAGCCCAGCAGGGCCTGTTCGGCTTCGGGGGTGAGCTGCACCCGTTTACCCTGCGCGGCGTTGAACTCGGCGACGAAATGGCGGGCCAGCTGCACGATGTCCTCGCCGCGTTCACGCAGCGGCGGCAGTGTCAGGGTGAAGCGCGAAATCCGGTAGAGCAGGTCCTGGCGCAGCCGGCCGGATTCGACCGCCGCCAGCGGATCACGATTGGTGGCGGCGACGATTCGCACCGAGCAGGCGATGTCCCGCTCGCCACCCACCCGACGAAAGGCACCCTGTTCGAGCACACGCAGCAGCTTGGCCTGGGCATCGATCGGCATCTCGGTGATCTCGTCGAGCAGCAGGGTACCGCCGTCGGCCCGTTCGAACACCCCCAGGTGACGACGCTCGGCGCCGCTGAAGCTGCCCTTCTCGTGCCCGAACAGTTCGCTCTCGACGAGTTCCCCGGCAATCGCGCTGCAGTTGATCGCCAGGAACGGGCCCGCGCTGCGCAGCGAGCTGGCGTGGACGGTGCGGGCCACCAGTTCCTTGCCGGTGCCGCTCTCCCCCCAGACCAGCAGCGGCAGATCCTGCGGCGCGAGCTTGCGCAGCATTCGGTAAATGCGGCGCATGGCGCGGCAATTGCCTCGCAACATGCCGAACTGGTCGAGCTCGAGCTGCGGTTCTTCGGCAGCGCGCCCGTTGCGCGATTGTTCCTTCCAGACGTCCGCAAGCAGCGCACCGAGGTAGTCTTCGTCGAGCGGTTCGGAAAGGAAGAACGCGGCGTTCTGGCGCAGCCACCGGCTCAGGCGCGGTCCGGGTCGGCGCGGCCCGTAGAAAATGACGTCGCCGACCTCGTCGAGGTGGCCCGCCTCGAGCTGCTGCGCGAGTTCGTCCTCGCCAGCGTCGATGCACAAAAGAGCAATGGCCGGTGGCGGCCCCGTGGTGGCGCTATCGTCGAGTGCCTCGCGGTATTCGACCGCATAACCGAGCGAGTCGGCCAGGCGTTCGATTGGCTCAGCCCTGGCTGAGGAGGCATCCACGAGCAGCAATGCCGGTGGGTGCTGCTTCATCGGCCGTACCTTACACGCAGGGGCGTTCGTCGGCAATCGCCTGTCGCGGCAGGCCGGGCGGCATCACTCCAGGCCGATGACCGCGGGCGCCGGTGTCGGCGTGGGCAGAGCCCCCAGTCGCAGTTCGGCGATCACCGGCAGATGGTCGGATGCGACGCGGGCCAGGGTCGAACGCCAAGCGGTTACGGCGGCGAGCAGCTGCGGCGGGTCTGCCCACACCCGGTCGAGCGCCAACAGCGGCCAGCGCGACGGAAAGCTGCGCGGCGCCGGCCCGCCGTCGCCCGCGTAAGGGATGGCGGAGTGCCGCAGCACGCCACCGAACGGGCTGTTGGTGTCGCCACAGTACAGCGTCGGTATCGGCGCGTCGTCCAGCTCTGCGGCGAGACGATCGAGCTGCCGACGCCGCTCACCGGGCCGCAGTCCGAGGTGCAGGCCGACCACACGCAGGCGCTGCGCAGCGATCTCGAGTTCCGCC
>CAZOUC010000391.1:0-3089 GCA_964582825.1 uncultured Enterobacteriaceae bacterium
AGGCCGCCGCGCGCCACCTTGCCGCCGCGCAGGTGGACACCCTCGACGCGCGGCGAGTAGACGAAGATCTCGTAGGCCGGCACCGGTCTGGGCAGGTCGGGAATGCGGCGCGTGTCGAGCTTGAACGAGAAGTAGTCCTTGGGACGTCCGTCGGCGTCGTGCTGGAAGTAGTTGGTCCGCAGCGTACCGCTGATCAGCGACAGGTAATAGCGGACGATACGATCCTCGTTGAGCTGTTCGACAGCGTCCAGCGCCGTGTGGATGGCCTGCACGACCTGCGCTTCCTGCTCCTCGCGCTGATCCCGCTGCAGGGGCAGGTCCGGGTCGAAGCGCAGGTGGAACAGCTCACTGAGCGCGAGCGCGAGATTGAGGTGCTTGCCGAGCGCCTCGGCGATGAAACTGGCGCTGAACGGATAGCGCACCTGTTTCATGTAACAGGCGAAAGCGCGCAGCACGGCGATCTCGCGCCAGCCCAGGCGGGTACCGAGGATCAGTCGGTTGAAGCTGTCGCTCTCGGCGCGGCCGTCCCAGATCGCCAGGAACGAATCCTCGAACACGTCGCGCACCTGCTGCACGTCGATGTCGTCGAGCAGCGCGTACTGCAATGTGAAATCGTGGATCCAGTAGGTCTCGCCGTCGCCGCGACGGATGTCGTGCGGCCGCTCGCCGAGCACGCGCATGCCGAGGTTTTCCAGGATCGGAATGATGTCGGACAGGTCCAGCGACGCGCGCGTGCTGTACACGCGCAGGCGCAGCAACTGGTACGGCTCGTGGAGATTGCGATAGAGGGTGACACCCAGGCCGCGCTCCGGGTCCACGGCGGCGAAGCGGCGTATGTCATTGACGGCAACCGGCGGATCGTAGTCGTTGCAGTAGCCCGGCGGGAAGGCGTTGCCGTAGTCGCGCATCAGGCGCGCGGCCTCCTCCTCGCCGAACTCCTCGATCAGGGCCGCGCCGAGCAGATCCTGCCACTGCTGGGAGATGCGCACGATGGCCCGTTCGAGTTCCCGCTCGTCGGAATCGAGATCGGCCTCGGGACCGAGGCGCAGCACGAAGTGGGTGCGGATCAGCAGCGACTCGGAGAAGAAGGTATTGAACTCGGACTCTACGGCACCGTAGGCCCTCGACAGCAGCTGCTGGATGCGCTGGCGCAACTCCGTCCGATAGATGTCCCGGGGCATGTAAACCAGACAGGATACGAAGCGCCCGCGCCGGTCCGGGCGCGCGAACAGGCGGATCTTGCGCCGCTCCTGGATGTTGTGGATGCGCATCGCCATCTGGTACAGGGTGTCGACGTCGCACTGGAAGAGTTCGTCGCGCGGCAGCACTTCGAGCACCCGGCGCAGGCCGCGCGCCCGGTAGCGTTCGGCGTCCATGCCCGAGCGCTCGAGCACGAGATCGACCTTGCGCCGGATTACCGGAATCTGTCCAGGATCCATCGTGTACACGACTGCCGTCGACAGGCCCAGCAGTCGCAGTTCACCCCGTAAGCGGCCCTGGTCGTCGTAATGACGCACGGCGACGTAGTCGGGGTAAGCCAGGCGGTGCACCCGCGACCGGCGCGAGGACTTGAAGAACGCCACCGCGGGGTACTGCGGGTCGCCTCCAGCACCGTGGCGCCCGAGCTCCTCGACCAGGTCGGCGCGTCCCGACGAACGGCGCAGCTTGAGCAGACCGAGCCGGCTGTCGTCGACCTCGGTCACGCTGGCCTCGACGCCGTCCCAGTCGACCCGCAGTTCCTCGTAACCGAGGAAGGTGAAATTACGCTCCATCATCCACAGCAGCAGGGCCTGGCTCTCGGCGCAGACCTCGGGGTCGGTGTTCGGCTGCATGCCCGGCAGACGCTCGGCGATGTCGCGCACCCGCTCGCACATCGGCTCGAAGTCGGACACCACCAGGCGCACCTCGCCGATGATCTCGCTGATGGCGGCCTCGAGTTCACGCAGCTCCGCGGGTTTGCTGTTGCGGCTGATCTCCAGGTAGATCAGCGCTTCCTCGCGCAGTCCCTCGCTGGCCGAAGAGCGGCTGCCGGGCCGCAACGTCGTCAGGGGCCCCGCCTCGCGACCGCCGGGCCGCAGCTCCGCCAGGCGCCCGCTGTCGTCGCGCCGCACCAGCAGGTCGGAACTGAGCAGGAAGTGGATGGTGATGTTGCGCCGGTTGAACTCGAGTCGGATCGACTCGTCGAGGAACGCGACGTTGTGAGCCAGCACCAGAACACCCGTGTGGTGCGACTGCCAGCCATGATGTTCGATGGTCGGATTGAACAGGCTGACCTTGGGCAGGGGGCCGTCGACGCGCTCGAGGTAGCGCCAGCAGTAGTAGAACGCGCCGTAGACGTCCGCCGGCTCGCGGCTTTCGAGGTCCTCCGGATCGACGTTGGCCAGCGCCGCCTGCACGAAGGCCCGCAGGCTGGGCTTCTCCGCGTCGGCGGTGCGCTGTTCGAGCTCGTCGTAGACGAGCTGCTCGTACCGCTCTCTCTGCTTGACCGTGTTCATCACAGCGCGCACCGGGCCGTGAGCCGGCCCGCCCCCCTGAACGCTTCGTCCTGGCGTATAGAATAGCAGCCGGATCCGGCGGCAATAGACGGAGCGGGCTGGCGCGAACGCCGGGCCGGGGACGCGGTCAAACGCAGCGCGCGGACGCCTCCCGCCAGTGGCGGAGCGGCGGGAATCAGGCAATGGAGTGAATGATGGACCCGAGTGTACAGATCGCCTCGCTGCGCGGCTGGCTGGACCAGCGCATCGTCGGACAGCAGGCCCTGGTCGAACGTCTGCTGATCGCGTTGCTCGCCGACGGGCACCTGCTGGTCGAGGGCGCTCCGGGCCTGGCCAAGACCAAGGCGATCAAGGAACTGTCGCGCGGCCTGGAGGCCCAGTTCCACCGCATCCAGTTCACGCCCGACCTGCTGCCCGGGGACGTGACCGGCACCGAGATCTTCCGCCCGGAAGACGGCAGCTTCGTGTTCCAGCACGGCCCGGTATTCAACAACCTGCTGCTGGCGGACGAGATCAATCGTGCCCCGGCCAAGGTGCAGTCGGCCCTGCTCGAAGCGATGGCCGAGCGCCAGGTCAGCATCGGCCAGGTGAGCC
>CAZOUC010000392.1:0-3068 GCA_964582825.1 uncultured Enterobacteriaceae bacterium
TGCTGCACCCGCAGTCGGACGGGCCCGTGCCTCTGCCGCGCTTCGACAAGGCGCGTGACGACCGACTGCCGCCCGCCGAGTGGTCGCAGACCGCGGCCGGGCCCGACCTGGTGCTCCTCGAGGGCTGGTGCGTCGGCGTGCCGGCCGAGTCCGCGCAGGCCCTGCGCGAGCCGGTCAACGAACTCGAGTCGCGCGAGGACCCGGACGCCCGCTGGCGACGCGCCGTCAATGAATACCTCGAGGGGCCCTACGGCCGGCTGTGGGCCCGTCTCGACCGCCTGCTCTACCTGCGCGTGCCGGACTTCGACGCCGTGCGCCGCTGGCGCCTGCAGCAGGCCCGGGGGCAGGGCGAAACCCAGATGGACGAGCAGGCGGTCGCGCGTTTCACCGACTATTACCGGCGCCTGACCCTGCGCGGCCTGGCGACCCTGCCCGAACGCGCCGACATCTGCGTGGAACTATCCCCGGATCACCGGGTCCACCGAGTGCTGTATCGTGCTTCGTGACCGGCCGGAACCGACGCGCGATTGCGGTTCCGCGGCGCGCAATCGTCACACGCTCTAGTTCCCGAGGAAATGGACGTCCACTCTTGAATTCCTTCGTACGCCTGTATGACCGAGTGGTGCTCGCGCACCCGCGCAAAGTCCTGCTGTTCGTTGCCCTGCTGACCCTGTTCATGGGTCTCGGCCTGTCCAACCTGAAGCTGGACGCCTCGGCCGACTCCCTGGTGCTCGAGGGCGACCAGGCGCTGCAGACCTACCGCGACGTCTCCAAGCGCTTCGGCACCAGCGAGTTCCTGGTCATCTCGTACCGGCCCTACGGCGAGATGATGAGCGACGAGAACCTCGGCCGCATCGACGCCCTGACCCAGGACCTGCTGACGGTGCCGGGCGTGGAAGGCGTCACCAGCCTGCTCGACGTGCCCCTGCTGTACAGCCCGAGGGTGCCGTTCACCGAACTGAACGACGAGCCGAGGACCCTGCGCAGCGAGGGCGTCGACCGGGACATGGCCCGCGAGGAACTCAGCGGCAGCCCGCTGTACCGGCAGCTGATCCTCAGCGAGGACGGCCGCACCACCGCGATCCAGGTGACCATGTCGCGGGACACCGTATACGAGAGCCTGCTCGACGAGCGCGAGCGACTGCGCGCGCTGGACCGCCAGGGCGAACTCGACGAGCAGCAGCGTCAACGCCTGGAACAGGTCGAGGCCGAGTTCAAGGAATACAGCAGCCTGGTGCTGGAGCGCCAGGCCAACTACGTCGAACGCGTGCGGCTGATTCTCGACGACTACCGCGACCACGCGGAGATTTTCCTCGGCGGCGTGCCGATGATCGCCGTCGACATGATCTCCTTCGTACGCAACGATCTGGTCGTGTTCGGCGTGGCGATCCTGGTGTTCATCGTCGTGCTGCTGGCGGTGATCTTCCGGCGCCTGGTCTGGGTGCTGGTGCCGCTGCTGACCTGCGTTTCCGGCTCGGTGATCATGCTCGGGCTGCTGGGCTGGCTGGACTGGCGGATGACGGTGATCAGCTCGAACTTCGTCGCCCTGCTGCTGATCCTGACCCTGTCGATCACCGTGCACCTGGCGGTGCGCTACCGCGAACTGCACGCGACGCGGTCACAGGCCGGCCAGCGTGAGCTGGTGCGCGATACGGTCGCCTCGATGGCGCGGCCGTGCACGTATACGACGCTGACGACCATGGTCGCTTTCGTGTCGCTGGTGGTCAGCGAGATCAAGCCGGTCATCGACTTCGGCTGGATGATGACGATCGGCGTCTCCATGGCCCTGCTGCTGGCTTTCCTGATCGTGCCCGCCACGCTGGTGCTGCTGCCCAAGGCCGCCACGCCGGGCCAGCTGCCGGACCGTCAGCCCTTCACCGTGCAGTTCGCCCGCTTCATCGACCGTCACGGCGTCCTGATCCTCGCCGTCGCCGTGCTGCTGCTGCTGCTGAGCGCCGTCGGCATCAATCGTCTCGAGGTCGAGAACCGCTTCATCGACTATTTCGACGAGGACACCGAGATCTTCCAGGGGATGGTGACGATCGACCGCGAGCTCGGCGGCACGATCCCGCTGTCCATCGTGCTGCGCCCGGAACCGCTGGCGGTAGCCGAGCCGGCTCCGGCCGACGACGAGTTCGCCGAGGACTTCGGCGACGACTTCAGCGCCGATGCCGGGGAGGACTTCGGCGACGACTTCGGCGGCGACTTCGGTGACGGCGCGTACACCAGCGCAGACCCGGTCAGCACCTGGTTCACGACCTACCGCATGTCGCGACTCGAGCGCATCCACGACCACCTCGAGGCCCAGCCGGAGACCGGCAAGGTGCTGTCGCTGGCGACCGTGTACAAGCTCGGGCGCGACCTGATGGGCGGCAGCATCGACGACATCCAGCTCGCGGTCGCCTACAAGAACCTGGACGACGAAGTCCGCGACGTGCTGGTCGACCCCTACCTGGATGCCGACACCGAAGAGACCCTGATCTCGATCCGGGTGCGCGAGACCAGCGAGGGCCTGCGACGCGGCGAGTTCCTGCAGCGGGTCGAGAGCTTCCTGCTCGACGAGGTCGGCCTCGCGCCGGAGAACGTGCAGCTCACCGGCATGCTGGTGCTGTACAACAACATGCTGCAGAGCCTGTACCGCTCGCAGATCCTGACCATCGGCGCCGTGTTCGCGGCGATCCTGGTCATGTTCCTGCTGCTGTTCCGCTCGCTGTACCTGTCGCTGCTGGCCATCGCGCCGAACATGCTGGCGGCGGCCACGGTGCTCGGCGGCATGGGCCTGTTCGGCATCCCGCTCGACATGATGACCATCACCATCGCCGCGATCGTGGTCGGCATCGGCGTCGACAACGCGATTCACTACGTGCACCGCTTCCGACGCGAGTTCAGCATCGACCTCAACTACCACGAGGCCATGTATCGCTGCCACGGCAGCATCGGCCGCGCGATGTACTACACCTCGGTGACGATTATCGCCGGCTTCTCGATCCTCGCGCTGTCCAACTTCCGCCCGAGCATCTACTTCGGCCTGCTCACGGCGATGGCGATGGCGATGGCCCTGGCCGGGT
>CAZOUC010000393.1:0-3058 GCA_964582825.1 uncultured Enterobacteriaceae bacterium
CGAGGCCGAACAGGCTGCCGTCAACGATGCAGCGGGTCCGGCGCAGCAGGAGGACGCATACGTCCAGCGCATGCATGCGGCCGTGCGCGGCGAGCTCGCCGACGCCGACGAGGAACTGCTCGATATCTTCAAGGACGAAGCCGAGGAGCTGTTCTCCTCGATCGACGATACGATCGACGCCTGGCGTCACGACCGCGACAACCCGGAACACAACGCCCGCCTGCAGCGCGACCTGCACACCCTGAAGGGCGGGGCGCGCATGGCGGGCCTGGCCTTCCTGGGCGAATTGAGCCACGAGTTCGAGTCACGCCTGATCGAGCACGATCGGGACCGCCTGCCCATCGACGACGATTTCTTCCGTGGCGTCGGCCGCTTCCAGGAAAAGCTCCTCAGAACCATGGACCTGGTGCGTGCCGGACCGGAGGCCATTGCCGAAGCCGAACTCGAGTCGGCCGAAGCCGCGCCCGTCGAGCCCCCGGAACAGGTGGAACAGACGGCCGAAGCGGCGCCGCCCGCTCCGCCACCGACCGTATCCGACCGGCCCGTGCCGGTCGCCCTGCGCAGCGCCGCGCATGCCGAAGCCGGTACGCCGGCGCCGAAGGCCAAGGTACAGGGTGAGGTGGTACGGGTCTCGGCGCAGCTGCTCGAAGAACTGGTCAACCTGGCCGGCGAGACGAGTATCTCGCGCGGTCGGGTCGAAGAGGCGGTCAGCGATTTCGGCTTCCTGTTCGACGAGATGGACGTCACCATCTCTCGCCTGCAGAGCCAGGTACGGCGACTCGATATCGCCACCCAGGCGCAGATCCTGTTCCGGCGTGAACGCGTCGAGCAGGATGGCAACGAGGGCTTCGACCCCCTTGAAATGGATCGCTACTCGCAGCTCCAGCAGCTGTCCCGTTCGCTGGTCGAGAGCAGTTCCGACCTCGTCGACATCAAGCGCACGCTGCAGGAGAAGAGCGGCGAACTCGAATCCATCCTGATCCAGCAGGCGCGCATCAACAGCGAACTTCAGGAAGGCCTCATGCGCTCGCGCATGGTGCCGTTCGGCAGCATCCTGCCGCGCCTGCGCCGCGTGGTGCGCCAGGTTTCCTCGGAACTCGACAAGTCGGTCGACTTCCAGCTCGGCAACATGACCGGCGAGATCGACCGCAGCATTCTCGAGCGTATCGTCGCGCCGCTCGAGCACATGCTGCGCAACGCCGTCGACCATGGCATCGAGATGCCCGACCGGCGTCGCGAAGCCGGCAAGTCCGAGACCGGCCGGATTGCGCTGGACATCGGCCGTGAAGGTGGCGACGTCGTCATCACGCTGCAGGACGACGGCGCTGGCATCGATACCGAAGCGGTCCGCCGCAAGGCTATCGAGCGCGGCCTGATCGCCGCGGACAGCCCGGTCGGCGACCGCGAGATCCTGCAGTTCATCTTCCACCCCGGATTCAGCACCGCCCAGCAGGTGACGCAGATTTCCGGGCGGGGTGTCGGCCTCGACGTGGTCAACAACGAACTGCGTCAGATGGGCGGCTCGCTGGAAATCGCCTCCCGACACGGCGAGGGAACGACCTTCATCGTGCGCCTGCCGTTCACGGTATCGGTGAGCCGCGCGCTGATGGTGGGCATCGGTTCGGATACCT
This sequence comes from uncultured Enterobacteriaceae bacterium, assembly GCA_964582825.1. Classification (GTDB taxonomy): domain Bacteria; phylum Pseudomonadota; class Gammaproteobacteria; order Pseudomonadales; family UBA5518; genus CAZOUC01. The sequence continues at coordinate 1,632 of CAZOUC010000393.1, forward strand.
ACGCCCTGCCCCTGTCGACGGTCGAGGGCGTGGTGCGGCTCGGCCCCGCCGAACTCGAGGTCTACTACCGGCCCGATGCGCCTTTGTACGAGTACGCCGGCCAGCAGTACTCGATGCGGTACGGTGGCGCCCTGCTGCATACCCTCGAGCGTCCGGCCCTCGAGCAGGCCGCCGAGCCGCTGCCGGTGGTGCTGGTGCGCGGCGGGGAGCAGGCGGTGGCGGTGCAGGTCGATCGCCTGATCGGCGCCCGCGAGATTGTCGTCAAGACGCTCGGTCCGCAGTTCGCGATGGTGCAGGGCCTGGCCGGCGCGACGGTACTCGGTGACGGCAGCGTGGTGGTCATCCTGGACATCCCCGCCCTGCTGCGCGCCGATGCCCAGCAGGCCACGCTCGCCGAATCCGAGCTGCCGGCACAGTCGCTTGACGAGGCGCGTAACATCCCGCGCGTGATGGTCGTCGACGACTCGGTGACCGTGCGCAAGGTGACCAGCCGCTTCCTCGAGCGCGAGGGCTTCGAAGTGCTGACTGCCAAGGACGGGCAGGACGCCATGAACCAGCTGCAGGAAGTCGCGCCCGACTGCGTGCTGCTCGACATCGAGATGCCCAACATGGACGGTTTCGAGGTGCTCAGCAAGATGCGCCTGAGCGAGCGTCTGCAGTCCGTGCCGGTGATCATGATCACCTCACGAAGCGGCTCCAAGCACCGTGACCGGGCCCTGTCGCTGGGCGCCGACCGCTATCTCGGCAAGCCCTACCAGGAGTCGGTGCTGCTGGAGACGATCCGCGACCTGTTGAACGAGAGTGAGTGACGGGACACCAGATGGCCATCAACCTGAGCCAGCCTGACCAGGGCGTCGTCGACCTCAGCACGCTGCTGTTCCCGCTGGCGGAGCAGATGCTGATCATGCCGAGCGTCTGCGTCGCCGAAATCATGCGCATGCGCGAATTGAAGCCGATGCAGGGAGCGCCCGACTGGGTTATGGGCCTCGTTGCCTGGCGCCACCTGTCGATTCCGGTCGTGTCCTTCGAGGCCCTGAACGGCGACCCGGCGCCGTCGTCCGGCACCGGCAGCCGCATCGTGATCCTCAACGCGGTCGGACAGTCGCGGGAACAACCCTTCCTCGGCCTGGTGACCCAGGGCGTACCCCACCTGCTGCGCATCACGCCCGAGGACATCTCGCCGGTGACCCAGGGTGAGGCGGGTCCGGCGGTCCTGCAGCGGGTGCTGGTGCACGGCCAGCGCGCCGCGATCCCGAACCTCGATTACGTTCAGGAGCAGCTCGACACTTTGGGCTGAGCCCGGTTCAGGCGCGGAAGTCGCCGGCCCGGAACTGCAGGACCGCCAGCGCCGTCAGTGGCGCTGTCTCGGTGCGCAGGACTCGCGGGCCCAGCGTCCATGGCTGAAAGCCGGCATCGCGCGCCGCCAC
>CAZOUC010000394.1:0-346 GCA_964582825.1 uncultured Enterobacteriaceae bacterium
ACCGCCGCCGACACCACGAACCGTGCGCACGGCGTCGACAAAGCCCGCCTGGGAAGCTTCCCGCAGTCGGGCCAGTACGGTGTCCGGCTCCGCGTCGGTCAGCTCGCTGAGCCTGGACACGCTGAACCGGCTGCCGATGACCGAGCCGGCGCATAACAGTTGCAGGGTCGGCTGCGCGAGGCTGGTCAGGCGGTCCCGGACCAGTGCCGCAACATCCTCCTGGCGCAGCAGGCGCGCCGCGCCTTCCTCCGCCGCGAATTGCCATTGCTGGCTTGGCTCGTCGAGGCGCAGCAGTCCGGCCTCGACCAGGCTCTCGAGCGCCTCGATCATCGCGAAGGGATTGCCC
>CAZOUC010000394.1:356-1798 GCA_964582825.1 uncultured Enterobacteriaceae bacterium
GCTGTAGCGCCACAGCAGGTCGAGCAGTGCCGGATCCGCCTGCTGCTGCGACAGGGCGCTGCGTACCAGTTCGTCCCCGGCGCCGCGCTGCAGCGGTCCGAGGCTGACCCGGGTCACCGGAGCGCCGGCCCGACGGACGGCGTCGAGCAGCGGCTCCAGACCCGGGTTCACCGCGGCGTCGACCGGGCGGGCGCACAGGACCACGAGCAGGTTGCCGATGCTGCGGGCCCCCAGCAGGCTGCCGACCAGGCGAAGCGAATCGGGATCGGCCCACTGGGCGTCGTCGAACAGCAGCACCAGCGGATAATCGGCGTGCGTCACCGTCGCGAACAGCACGCGGATCGCGCGGGCCTGGCGCGCCATCGATTCTCCCGGCGGCAGGCTGTCCGCGGTCCTGCTCAGGCCGAGTACACGGGCCAGTCCCGGCTCGATTTCCGCGAGTGCGGTCGCGTCGTCGCCCAGCGCGTCGAGCAGCGACCGGCGCAGTTCCGCGTACTCGTCCGCCGGCAATTGCAGGAGCCAGCGGAACAGGTTGCGCAGCACGCGGGCCAGACCGCGGAACGGCACATCGATGCTGTACTGCTCGAATTTGCCCTGCGCCAGATAGCCGCCACGTTGCCCGAGCGGCCGCTCCAGTTCCCGCGCCAGAGCGGACTTGCCTACGCCGGACTGGCCCTCGAGCAGCAGCAGACCGGACTGGGTGGCGCCGGCCTCGAGCGCCGCGAACAGCGCCTGGCGTTCGGCTTCACGACCGACCAGCAGGCCGCCCAGCTGCAGCGTGTCCGGCCGTCCTGTCCGGTCGAGTTCGAAGCGCGGATAGCTCCGTTCCCGCTCCCAGCTGTCCAGGCCACGTTCGAGATCCAGGCGCAGGCTGCGCGCGCTCTGGTAGCGGTCCGTCGGTTCCTTGGCGAGGAGCCGCTCGATCACGTCACAGACGAGATCGGGAAGCTGCTCGCGAATCTGTCCGGGGATGACCGCTGGGCGTGCCAGGTGCGCATGCACGAGTTCCAGGAGGTCATTGCCCGCAAACGGCGGCCGGCCGACGACCAGTTCGTAGGCGATGCAGCCGAGTGCGTACAGGTCGCAGCGCAGGTCGACGCTGCGGTTCATGCGGCCGGTCTGCTCCGGTGCCTGGTACCGCGGGTCACCCTCCATGCTGCGGATCGACAACTCGTCCTGGTACTCCCGGGGCAGCAGGGTCGCCTGACAGAAATCGGTCAGCGTGACGGTGCCGCCCGGCGCGTACAGCACGCTGGCGGCGCTCAGTCCCTTGATCACCACGGTCCGCTCGTGAACCGCTTCGACTGCCGCGGCGAGCCGGACCATCAGGCGCAGCCAGTCTGCCGGGGCGCTGAGCCGGCCATCCGGACAGCCGGCAAGCCAGCGGTTCAGGGGCTCACCGGGCGCATCGCGCAACACCAGGTAGGCCCGGTCGCTGTCGA
>CAZOUC010000394.1:1808-3053 GCA_964582825.1 uncultured Enterobacteriaceae bacterium
TCACGCAGCGCCGGAACGCAGTCGATGCCTTCGAGGTGGGAACAGATGGCGAATTGGGTTTCGAGTTGCCGGCGCGCCCTCTGTGTGGTCTGTGGAGCCGCGGCGATCAGCACCGGGCGTTCGCTGCTCCGATCGAGCGCGCGGTACAGCTCGAGAGCGGATCCCTGCCACAGGCGATCGATCGTGCCGTAGCTCGCGGGAAGGGAAAGCGGTCTGGGTACCGAGGCGTCGCTCATCATATCGGCCAGGACCGGGCGTCAAGCTTTCCGCGGGCATGAGGCTGGATTACGCAGCCTCGCTATAGCGGGATCACCTGCGGTCGGTGGCAGAACCGGCTCGGCGGGAGGGTGACGCGGCATTGGGAACAGCACTCCGGTCTGCTGACGACTACCGGCGAGGCGGCTGGCCTGGGAGCGGCCCCGTCGCAGGACGCACGATACCTCAGCCCTTCGTCCTCAGGGAAGCGGTCCCCGGAGGGTCAGGGCGCGTAAACGAAGCGTCCGGTGTTGCTGCCGGCGATGGCCTTGCCGCTCGCGTCGAGCGCTGTCACGCGCCAGTGATACTGCCGGCCGGGCTGCAACAGGCTCTGCAGCAGGGCGCTGAGCCGGGTGGCCGCGCTGTCGCCATCGATCGTCATGCCGGCAACGAACGCGCCGTCCTGCGTGCCGTCGGCCGACTCGCTGTAGATGGCCAGCTGATAGGCCCGTGCGCCGTCGGTCGCGGACCAGCGGAACTCGGTCCGGGCGTCGGCCGCGCCGTCGCGGGGCCACAGGCCGCTGATCGTCCCTGGCGCCCCCGTCCGTGCGCGCACCTGGTAGGCGGCGTCGACGATGAGATCGAGCTGCGGACAGGCATTGGCGTCGCCGTCTTCGGGCACGCTGCCCGAGGCCGCACAGAAGCGCAGCCGGTAGCGGCCGCCGCCGGTGCTCGGCAGGGGTGGACTTTCGATGACCGTGCGCTGGCCGCGGCTCAGGTTCTGACGGACCAGCGCCAGGGTGCGGTACAGCGGCGCGTCGCCGCTGCTGACCGGCTCTGCTATCAGCCAGCGGCCGCGCAACAGGCCGCTGCCGCTGTAGCTGACCGTCAGTTCGGCTCGCAGCCGGGCGCCTTCGTCGACGATCGCCAGGTCGGTGCCGTTGTCGAAGCGCAGGCGCAGCGCCAGGATCGACAGTTCGCCGTCGTCATTGCTGCGGATCGCCTCCAGGTTGCTGCGCTGCAGCGACAGCAGCACCCGTGCGTTCACCG
>CAZOUC010000395.1:0-3041 GCA_964582825.1 uncultured Enterobacteriaceae bacterium
CAACCGCTCGGCGAGCTCGTCGTGGCTGATGTTGATCGCGCCGGGAACCCGTCCGCCGCGGAACTCGGCTGGTGTGCGCACGTCGAGCACGACCGGGCGCGGGTCGCCGTTACCGATCTGCTCCTGCAGCGTGTCGGCATCGATCTTCGGTAACGGATCGGCCACGGTCGCGCCGGTGAACATCGCCAATACAGCGAGAATACGTCTCATTCGATCTCTCCTGTTCCGGTTTCCTTGATCTTGGCACAAGCGTTGCCGGTTTTGGACCGGCGTATTCAGGCACCGTTCAGCTTGCGGGGCTTAGCCTGCATTCGAAGCTGCGGGAAACCGCGCGAATCTCCGGCATCCCGGGAGGCCGACATGAATGGAACGGCAACACTCAATCCCCTGCTCGCGCTCGTCCTGGCCGGCATCCTCGGTACCGGCCTGACGCTGTCGGCGCGGGCCGAGGACCCTGGCTACGACCTCAGCGTCGTCGACGACGCCCAGGACGCCTGGGTGGCGCTCGCGCCGCAGGAGCTCGAGGAGCTGGTCGGCCCGATCGCCCTGTACCCGGACGACCTGCTGGCGGTCGTGCTGCCGGCGGCGGTCTACCCGCTGCAGCTCGTCGAAGCGCAGCGCCTGCTCGAGCGTCGCGATGAGGAGCCCGGCCTCGAACCGGACGAGGACTGGGATGATGCCGTGGTGGCCCTGCTGAATTATCCCGAGGTGCTCGACCTGCTCAACGAGGACCTCGACTGGACCCTGCAGCTCGGTGAAGCGGTGATCCGCCAGGAAGAGGACGTGCTCGACGCCATCGAGCGCTTCCGGGAGCGCGCCTACGTTGCCGGCAACCTGCGCAGCGACGAGCGCCAGGTCGTCGAGCGCCGCGACTCGGTGATCGAGGTCCGGCCGGTCGAGGAAAAGGTCATCTACGTGCCCTACTACGAGCCGCGGCAGGTGATCGTCTACCAGACGGTGCCCGTCTACCATTACTACCCGCGCCCGCGACCCGTGTATTACCACCCCCTTGCGGTCGACCTGTGGTTCGGTCGCGGCGGCTTCTGGGGCGTCAGCACCTACTTCCGGCTCGGCTGGAACACCCGACACATTCACGTCTATCACCACGGTCACGTCCGCCACCCGTACTATGGCCATGCCTACCGCTACGGCAAGTACCGCAGCTGGTACCAGCGTCACGGCATCGTCCGGCACCGCGCTTTCCACGCGCCGCACCCGCGCTGGCGGCCGCGCCACGGCTACCACCGGTTCCGCTGGCACGCCCGGCACGTGCGCCCGCAGCGGGCCGCGCCGCCGCGCTACGAGCGCCGGGTCGCGCCAGGTCGCCAGCATTACCAGGCGCGCCAGGAGGGGCCAAGGTCGCGCCACGGCGCCCTGCGCGAGCAGGAGCGCCGCCCGCCGCGGCAGCAGTTCACCACCCGCGGAGCGGATCGCGCGGAGGCACGACCCGGGCAGGAACGGCGGAATCCGGTGACGCGCGCCGGGCGCGATTGGCCGGCAGCGCGGTCCGCCCCTGATGTCCGGGCACCGGGCGCGGAACGGACCTACTCGACCGCGAAGCGCGCCGCGGTGAGCCCGTCGCGGGTCATTCACGGCCGTGACGATGACCGGGGCCGAATGTCCGTCCGCACCCGGCCACCCCGCCATGCGGAGGCTGCGTCGGGCCGGGCGACCTACCGTACCGAGCGCAGCAAGCGCGCCGCGGTGGCGAGCGCGCCGCGCATCCGGGCAGAGCAGCCGGCTCAGCGAGCCGCACCGGCCCGCCGTCCTCCGCCCGCGGCATCGGCTCGCACCGGACAGGCGCGGAGCCCGACACCGCAGATGGCATCCCCGAAGGCGGCGCCGGCGCGGCCCGCGGTTTCGCGCGCCACCGAGAGCAGGCGGCCGCGGCAGCAGCAGCGCTGACGGCGGGCCTGCAGGCCGCTGTGCTATGATCCTCGGCAGCTTCCGCCAGCACGACACCGATGCCGCGATGGACCGTTACGAAAGCGAAGAATCGATCCGCAAGGCCGCGCAGGACCCGCACATCACCGCCAACGAGCTCGATCTTCTCGTGTCGAAGACCCGTGAACTGACGAGCCGTCGCGAACGCGAGTTGAGCGATCTGCGCAAGCTGCTCGAGGATCTCGAGACCCGCCTGCGCCCGGCCGAATAAGCCACCCCGTAAATATCCCCGTTTCCCGCCCGCAGGGTCCGGTGGCCGATTGATGTAGGTCATGGCCCGGCCCCGGTCGGCTTCGCATACTGCCGCCGCTCGGTCAGATCACCGATTCGCGATCCAATGATCGCGATGGCCGCCTTCGCCGTACCAACAGGGAAACTGTATGAGCACTCTCGCTGCCGGGGATCACCCGACCTACAACTACAAGGTGATACGGCAATTCGCCGTCATGACCGTCGTCTGGGGCATCGTCGGCATGCTCGTCGGTGTCGTCATCGCGGCACAGCTGGCTTTCCCCGCGCTGAACGGGGAGCTGCCCTGGTTTCACTTCGGCCGTCTGCGCCCGCTGCACACCAACGCGGTGATTTTCGCTTTCGGCGGCTGCGCCCTGTTCGCCTCGTCCCTGTACTGCGTGCAACGCACCTGCCAGGTCCGGCTGATCTCTGATCGCCTCGCGGCCTTCGTATTCTGGGGCTGGCAGCTGGTGATCCTGCTGGCGGCGATCACGCTGCCACTGGGTCTGACCTCGTCGAAAGAATACGCCGAACTCGAATGGCCGATCGACATCCTGATCGCCGTGGTGTGGGTGTCCTACGCGGTGCTGTACTTCGGCACCATCATGAAGCGCAAGACGCCGCACGTGTACGTTGCGAACTGGTTCTTCTCGGCTTTCATCATCACCGTCGCCGTTCTGCACATCGTCAACAGCCTGGCGATTCCGGTGACGATGACCAAGTCCTACTCGATCTACGCCGGCACCGTCGACGCGATGGTGCAGTGGTGGTACGGCCACAATGCCGTGGGCTTTTTTCTGACCGCCGGCTTCCACGGCATCATGTACTACTTCGTGCCCAAGCAGGCGGAACGGCCGATCTATTCC
>CAZOUC010000396.1:0-3016 GCA_964582825.1 uncultured Enterobacteriaceae bacterium
GGCGCGTGGTCGTCTACATGGGTGACGACCAGCGCTTCGACTACGTGTACAAGTTCGTCAGCCGCGGCCGCTACGACGCCGGCGACCGGGGCGCCAACGCGGACCTGCTCGACGAGGGCACCCTGTACGTCGCGCGCTTCGACGCCGACGGGATGGTCGACTGGCTGCCGCTGGTGTACGGCGAAGGTCCGTTGCACGAGGCCAATGGTTTTCATTCCCAGGCCGAGGTGCTGATCGAGACGCGCCGCGCGGCCGACCTGCTCGGCGCCACGCCGATGGACCGGCCCGAAGACGTCGAGCCCGACCCGGCCGGCGGCCGCGTCTGGGTGATGCTCACCAACAACTCGCGGCGTACGCCCGACCAGGTCGATGCGGCCAACCCGCGCGGTCCCAATCGCGCCGGTCACATCATCGAGATCATCGAACCCGACGGCGATTTCACGGCGCGGCGCTCGCGCTGGGAGTTCCTGGTGCGTTGCGGTGACCCGTCCGCGCCGGACGCGCAGACCCTGTGGAACCCGCTGACCAGCGTCGACGGCTGGTTCGCCTGCCCGGACAATTGCGCGGTCGACCCGGCCGGCCGGCTCTGGGTCGCCACCGACGGCAACGAGACGACCGGCGCCAACGATGGCCTGTGGGCACTGGAGACGGAAGGGCGCCGCCGCGGCACCGGGCGGGCGTTCTTCCGGGCACCGCTCGGCGCCGAGGTCTGCGGCCCGAAGTTCTCGCCGGACGGGCGCAGCCTGTTCCTGGCCGTGCAGCACCCGGGCGACGGCGACGGCGCGCACTTCGAGGCGCCTGCCTGTCGCTGGCCCGATTTTCGCGATGACCTGCCGCCGCGACCTGCGGTCCTGGCGATCCGCGCCACCGACGGTGGACGCGTCGGCGGCTGACGCGGCCCTCAGGTACCGGGGTTGCCGGGGACGTGGCCGGACAGAGCCGCGTCCGCCGTCAGGGTAGAAACTCCGACTGCTCGCGCCACTGCTGCAGGTCCAGGTCCATGAAACCGGCCAGCAGCGCGGCGGCTTCGCCGAGGCGCTGGCGGCCTTCCTGGGTCCGGCCGCAGTCGATCAGCGCGTCGGCCTCGTCGATCAGCTCCAGTACCCGCACCAGCCGCGGGTCGATCCGGCTGCCCGGCATCAGGCGAAGAACAGCTGCACGGTCCACCAGGCGAACACGCCGATCTGGACCAGGAACAGGCCGAAACGCAGAAACACCGCCGGTACGCTGACCGATGCCAGGTGGGTCGCGCCCTGGGCGACGCGCGCCGCGACCAGCAGCATCGCCAGCGGATCGGTGACCTCGGACTGGCCGCTGGCCTGCGCGTAGATCAGAATGGCGAGCAGGAACGGCAGGTTCTCGTAGTTGTTGGCGTGCACGCGGGTCAGACGCCGCCCGAAGCCGGGCAGGTCCTCGCCACCCGGCGCGAAGCTGTTGGCCGGTTTACCCCGGGCGAGTGCCAGGTAGGCGCGTGTGCCGGCCAGCATGAACAGGACGACCAGGTACCAGACGAACAGCAGGCCGATGGCATTCGCCGAATCCGTCAAGGGGAGACTCCATGAAGGTGCAGGACACAATGCGCGCAGACGTTAGCACCGGGTCCGGCGCGCCGGCAAGGGAGAACAGGCTTGGCGTCGACTGAGCCGCGGGCGGTCGTATCGCAGGACGACTCGGCGCCGGACGCCGCGTTTCCGGCGCTGCCCCGCTGCGCCAACTGCGGCGATCCGCTGCAGGGTCGCTATTGCCGACAGTGCGGGCAGTTCGACCGGCGCCGGCGCCTGTCCACCTGGGGATTCCTCAGGGAGGCCATCGGCGAGCTGTTCGAGGCCGACAGCCGCCTGTGGCGTACCCTCGCTGTGCTGCTGGGGCGGCCCGGACTGCTCAGCGCTGACTACGTCGCCGGCAAGCGTGCCCGCTACATGCCGCCGTTGCGCCTCTACCTGGCGGCGAGCATCGTCTACTTCCTGGTCGGCGCGCTGCTCGGCAGCGACATCGGCGTACCGGAATTCGACAGTGCGGCGGAGGAGCCTGCCGCCGTGGACGGCCCTGCTGCCGGAGACGAGCCTGCGGCAGAGCCCGGGGCAGGCGCCGGTGTCCGAGCCGATGTGGCCGCGGCGCTCGAGGCGGTCGACGGGCTCGATGCCGCCGACCGAGCCGCGCTGCTGGACCTGCTGGGCGAACGGCGCGGAACCGCATCCGGTACGGCCGCGGCCGAGGAGGGGTCGAGCGACGTGGTTCTGCTGGCCGAGGAAGGCATCCGGGTGACCTTCGGGGCGGACGAGGGCGAGGAACTCGCGCCCTGGGCGCTGCAACTGGAACAGTACCTGCAGCAGCGCGCCGAGCGTTTCGATAACGATCCACAGCGGTTTTTCCGCGAAGTCTACGACCGGATTCCCGCGATGCTGTTTCTGACCCTGCCGCTGTTCGCGTTGCTGACCCGCATGCTCTGGCTGGGCAGCGGGCGCTGGTACCCGGAGCAGCTGGTGTTCGCGCTGCACCTGTTCGCGCTGGCCTTCATCGTGCTGACCATCGGCGAGCTGGTCGAGCTGGCCGATCGCGCCGTACCTCTCGGACCCTTGTCCGGCCTGTTGAGCATCGTCGTCGTCGTGTACCTGATCTGGTACTGGTTTGCCGGATTCCGGCGCTTCTTCGGCTGCGGCACCTGGGGCACGCTCTGGCGCAGCGCGCTGCTGATGCCGAGTTACGGAATGGTGCTGCTGCTGGCCTTCCTCGTCGTGTCCTTGTTCGTCCTGCTCAGCTAGCTATCATGGACGCCGGAGGGACCGCATGAACACATCCATTGGAGATTCGCTCGACCGGCTGCGGCGTATCGCCGGACGCGCCGGGTTGACCCTGGTCGAACGTGCCCTGTGGCTGCACTACGCGGCGCTGCGGCCGGAGACGCCGCAGTGGGCGAGGAGACGGAGCATGGCCACGCTGACGTTGCCCGCGGCGTCCAGGACGTAGTCGTTGCCCTCCATGAGGTAGGTGGCCAGACCGCCCCTTGTCCAGAGGG
>CAZOUC010000397.1:0-3014 GCA_964582825.1 uncultured Enterobacteriaceae bacterium
GACCGGACGCGACGCTCGGCCCCGAAGAAGCGGTCGCCGGCATGATCGGGGTGATCGAGGATCTCGGTCCGGCCGACAGCGGGCGCTTCCTCGCCTGGGACGGCAGCGAACTGCCCTGGTGAGACGCCGTCAGAAGCCGTACAGCAGGCGCTCGTACTGACGCACGCTGTCCGACCAGGGAAAGCGCTCGCTGCGTGCCTGGGCAACCAGTTGCGCCCAGGTTTCCGGCTCGTCGCGGTAACGGGCCACGGCCATTTCGAAGGTCGCGACCATGTGCCGGGCCTGTTCGCGCGGGTCGCGGCCGCGGAACACGAAGCCGTTGTGACCGTGGCGGACGGTGTCGTTGAGACCGCCGACGCCGTGCACCAGACAGGGCTGACCCGCGCGCATTGCCTGCATCTGGCTGATACCGCAGGGCTCGAATGAGCTCGGCATCAGGAACAGGTCGCCGGCGGCGTACAGGGCGGCGGCGAGGCTTTCCGAAAAGCCGTTCAGGAACAGCAGGTTCGGCGACCGGCTCATGATCCCGAGCATGGCGTCCTCGCAGCGCCGGTCGCCGCTGCCGAGAACGATCATCCGACCGGGCTGCAGCTTTTCGAGCATCGTCTCGAGCGCCGGACGACCCTCGTCGAGCGGCACCTCGAGCAGACTCACCTTCTGCGGCGTCAGGCGGCCGATCGAGGTCACCAGCGGCGCCGGCGCCTTGCGCTGGCGCAGCCAGGCGTCGACACGACGCTGCGCGAGGTGGTGCGCCGAGCGCAGCAGGCGCTCGCGGCCGATCCAGGCGACCAGGCTGGCGTCGATCTGCCGCAGCAGGGTGCTGTGCCCGGGCCGCCGCGGCGGTGGCTGGGCGTAATCGCAGCCGTTGAGAATGCCGACCAGGCGCCCTTCACGGTCGACTTCCCGCAGGTCGCCCTCCAGGCCCTCACCGCCGTGCACGCCGTGTTCCGGATCGTCTTCCCGCAGGATCTCCCGCGCGTAGGTCGGCGACACGGTGTGCACGCGGTCGCTGAGGCGGATGCCCGCCCGCATCAGGTTGATGCACTGGGCCCAGCGCGGATCGCGCAGTTCATCGAGGTCGCAGTCCAGTCCCGGAAACCAGCTGTCGAGCGACGACGGGTCGTCGCGCAGCGGACGGATGCCCTGCAGGGCGAGATTGTGGATCGTGTATACGGTCGGGATCGCGCGCAGCGCGGCGCATGCGGGGTCGAAGCGGCGCAGCAGCGCGAACGGCGCCGCGTGCCAGTCGTGCAGGTGGATCACGTCGGGGGTTGCCAGCTGGCGGCCCAGCAGGGCGCTCACGGCTCCCGAACAGAACAGCGCGAAGCTGCTCGCGTCGGTCGCAAACGGCCGTTCGTCGCCGTCGTCGTGGTAGATGCTCCCCTTGCCACCGGCGGCGAAGCGCGGGTGGTCCAGCACCAGGTTCTCGACCGGCGAGTCGCCGATCGGCGCCAGCCGGTGCAGGCGCAGCGTCTCCCGGCGGCCACCGAAAGCGGCTTCGAGCACCGCCAGCTGCTCGGTGCCGGGCAACGCCGCGAAGCGGCCATAGGACGGCGTCAGCACCGTGACCCGGTGGCCGACCGCCGCCAGCGCCGCCGGCAGGTCGCGGATCACGTCACCGATCCCGCCGACCTTGCCGCCCGGCAGCGCACCGTTCTCGGCGGCGAGCATCAGAATCTTCATGTCAATAGTTTCCGACCGGCTGGCCGAGCATGTCGCGGGTGACCAGCACCACGCCCTGCTCGCTCACGCGGAAACCGCGGGCACGGTCCTGCTCGTTATCGAAGCCGATGACCGTTCCCTCGGGAATCTCGCAGCCGCGGTCGATGATAACCCGCTGCAGCCGGCAGTGGCGGTGCACGGCCACGTCGGGCAGCACCACGGCGCCGTCGAGTTCACAGTAGGAGTGCACGTGTACGTTCGAGAACAGCAGCGACCGGCGGACGGTCGATCCGGAAATGATGCAACCTCCCGAGACCACCGAGTTCACGGCCATACCCCGGCGCTGGTCGTCGTCGAACACGAACTTGGCCGGCGGCAGCTGTTCCTGGTAGGTCCAGATCGGCCAGCGCTTGTCGTAGATGTTCAGCGCCGGACTGGTGTCTGCCAGTTCGATGTTGGCCAGCCAGTAGGAATCCAGGGTGCCCACGTCGCGCCAGTACGCGCGACCGCCGCTCGCCTCGTCGCGGAACGGAAACGCCACCACTTTGTGGCCGGCGATGATGCGCGGAATGATGTCCTTGCCGAAATCGTGGCCGGTGTCGTCGCGGCCGTGGTCGATGGCCAGTTGTTCGAACAGGAAGTCCGTGTTGAACACGTAATTGCCCATCGAGGCCAGCGCCAGGCCGGGCTTGCCCGGCACCTCGGCCGGCTGCCCGGGTTTCTCCTGAAACGCGAGCACGCGGCCGTCCTCGTCCACCGCCATGACGCCGAAAGCGCTGGCCGCCTCGGCCACCGGGACCTCCATGCAGGACACGGTCATGTCGGCGCCGCTCTCGGCATGCCACGCCAGCATCCGCCCGTAGTCCTGCCGGTAGACCTGGTCACCGGACAGCACCAGAACGTACTTCGGAATCTCGCCGCGGATGATGTCGATGTTCTGGAACACCGCGTCAGCGGTACCGAGGTACCAGTTGTCCGAGGAACGCTGCGAGGCCGGCAGGATGTCCACACCCTCGCCGAGCTCGCGTCGGAAGTGACCCCAGCCGCGCACGAGATGGCGGATCAGCGAGTGCGACTTGTACTGCGTGACGACGCCGATGCGGCGCACCCCGGAGTTGACGCAGTTCGACAGCGGGAAGTCGATGATGCGGAACTTGCCGCCGAAGAACACCGCCGGCTTGGCGCGCCAGTCCGTCAGCTCGTGCAGCCGGCTGCCACGTCCACCGGCGAGGACCAGCGCGTAGGTATCGCGGGTCAGCCTCGATATGAAGCGCGCCGGACTGTCGGACACGCTCAGCCCGGCGCCTCCAGGCGCCAGATATCACGCGCGTACTCGCGGATGGTGCGGTCGC
>CAZOUC010000398.1:0-3007 GCA_964582825.1 uncultured Enterobacteriaceae bacterium
GTGATCGTGATGCCGCGCTCCTGCTCCTGTTCCATCCAGTCCATCGTCGCGGCGCCGTCGTGCACCTCGCCGATCTTGTGCGACAGGCCGGTGTAGAACAGCACGCGCTCCGTGGTGGTCGTCTTGCCGGCGTCCACGTGGGCGACAATGCCGATGTTGCGGTAGCGTTTCAGCGGAGTCTTGCGAGCCACTTTGATAATCCTCTGTTTACGCGGGTTCTGCCCCCGCATCCAATTCGCGGGGCCCTTGCCCCGCATACGACGCGGCGAGGCCCTGCCTCGCCGTTAGTACGTCTCGTGTTGTTCGGCGATGCGCCGGGCGCATCGCCGCAAGGCGGAAGCCTTGCCTGCATTCGCCGCCTTCCTGGCTTCGAGTCCGTCAGCCGCTGGTCAAGCCATCAACTGTACGTCGTTCTGCCTGGATTCCCGCCTGCGCGGGAATGACGGCCGAGTTCACGCCTGCCTGGCCCAGTCGATCGAAGGCGCCAGCCCGCAGGCAGTACGCGGTATTGCGTACGAAGGCGGGGCCAGACGTCGGTTCGCGAATCGGCGCAGGGCGTTTTCCGCTGCGTGAGCACCATTCGCGGACCGCCAACGACGCCCCGTCGAACGCGATCGCCGCCCCTCAGAACCGGTAATGGCTGAAGGCTTTGTTGGCTTCAGCCATGCGGTGCACGTCTTCCCGCTTCTTCACGGCGCCACCGCGGCTCTGCGCGGCGTCGATCAGCTCGCCAGCGAGGCGCGCCTGCATCGACTTTTCGCTACGGGCGCGGGCGTAATCCACGACCCAGCGCATGGCGAGCGCCTGCTGGCGCGACGGCCGCACTTCGACAGGCACCTGGTAGGTGGCACCGCCGACCCGGCGGGACTTGACCTCGACCATCGGCGACACGTTGCCGAGCGCTTCCTCGAACACCTCGACGGGATTGCGCTTCATGCGCTCTTCCACGATGTCGAGAGCACCGTACACGATCCGTTCGGCCACCGACTTCTTGCCGCTGACCATGACGTGGTTCATGAACTTGGCGAGGGTGACATTGCCGAATTTGGGATCGGGCAGGATGTCACGCTTCGCGACGACACGTCTTCTGGGCATTGCTTTTCCTCTGTTACTTCAGGGTACCCGGGCACTGACGGCGTGTTGCACCGTGGCCCGGCCTTACTGATCGGACGCGCCCGGCCGGCAGGCCGGACGAGGGGGATCAGGACTTGGGCCGCTTGGCCCCGTACTTCGAGCGACGCTGCTTGCGATCGGCGACACCGGAGGTGTCGAGGCTGCCGCGCACGGTGTGGTACCGCACGCCGGGCAGGTCCTTGACCCGGCCGCCGCGGATCAGCACCACGCTGTGCTCCTGCAGGTTGTGACCTTCACCACCGATGTACGAGGAGACCTCGTAGCCGTTGGTCAGGCGCACACGGCACACCTTGCGCAGCGCCGAGTTCGGCTTCTTCGGCGTGGTGGTGTACACCCGCGTGCAGACGCCGCGTCGCTGCGGGCAGCCCTGCAGGGCCGGCACGTCGCTTTTTTCGACCTTGCGCTTGCGCGGCTTGCGCACAAGCTGGTTGATCGTTGCCATTCGGTTACTCCGTTTCCGGGCCGCCGCGGCGGGCTCCGGGGTCACATCCCGACCGTCGCCTCAGGGGCGCGGCCGCTGAAATTCGGGAGCGCGAATTCTATGGGGCGCCCCAGGGGGAGTCAATAAGGGCCGAGTCCGGCCCACAAGCTCCCGGTACTATTTGGCCACTTTGCCCTGCACCGCAATGGTGCCAGAGCCGTTTGATCGTTTTCTGACCAATTGTCTCTGGAACCCTTGACGGCTCGTGGCAGGACGACGACGGTTCAACCGGACCCGGCCCAATCGAAAATCCGTTTTCAATTGAACCTGGCCCGATTGAAAACACGCGTCAGTCGTCGCTGCCCGCTTCGCTGGTGGACAGTTCCTCGCGCAGCGCCGCTTCGATCTCGCTGGCCGTGACCGACACCTCGCCTTCCTCCCGACGGCGACGGCGTTCGGTGTGGTAGGCCAGGCCCGTACCGGCCGGGATCAGGCGACCGACGACGACGTTCTCCTTCAGGCCGCGCAGGTAATCGCGCTTGCCGGTCACGGCCGCTTCGGTCAGCACGCGGGTCGTTTCCTGGAAGGACGCCGCCGAGATGAAGCTCTCGGTCGCCAGCGAGGCCTTGGTGATGCCGAGCAGCACCCGCTCGCCGGCCGCGGGGATCTTGTCGTCGGCCAACAGCGCCTCGTTTTCTTCCAGGAAGCGCGTGTACTCCACCTGTTCGCCCTTGATGAAAGACGAGTCGCCGGGTGCGGTGATGTCGACCTTGCGCAGCATCTGGCGAACGATCACCTCGATGTGCTTGTCGTTGATCTTCACACCCTGCAGGCGGTAGACGTCCTGAATCTCGCTGACAATGTACTTGGCGAGTTCCTCGACGCCCTTCAGGCGCAGGATGTCGTGCGGGCTGAGCGGGCCTTCCGACACCACCTCGCCCTTCTCGACGTTCTCACCCTCGAACACCGACAGCTGGCGCCATTTCGGAATCAGCGCCTCGTAGTGCGTCTCGCCCTCGGGCAGGATGCCCTCTTCGGTCGGCGTAATCACCAGGCGGCGCTTGCCCTTGGTCTCCTTGCCAAAGCTGACGGTACCGCTGATCTCAGCGAGGATCGCCGGCTCTTTCGGCTTGCGCGCCTCGAACAGGTCGGCCACCCGCGGCAGGCCGCCGGTGATGTCCTTGGTGCCGCCGGACTCCTGCGGGATACGCGCCAGGATGTCACCGACCTCGACCTTGGCGCCGTCCTCGAGACTGACGATCGCGTTCGCGGGCAGGAAGTAGAGCGCCGGCATGTTGCTGCCCGGCAGCATGACTTCCTTGCCGCGGCCGTCGACCAGGGTCACGCCAGGCCGCAGGTCCTTGCCGGCCGCGGGCCGCTCGGACGGGTCCATGACCGAGATGCTCGACAGGCCGGTCAGTTCGTCGGTCTGGCGGCGCACCGAGATGCCCT
>CAZOUC010000399.1:0-2999 GCA_964582825.1 uncultured Enterobacteriaceae bacterium
GCGCGTCCGGCGGCCGGCCCGGAACTCGGTTTCGATGGCCTGCTGTACCCGGGTCGAGCGGACGATGCCGTTGACCAGGGTATAGCGGTGTGACAGGTCGGGCCCGATGACCGCGGCGTGCAGGCGGCGAAAGCCAGCCCGGAGTATGCGTGCGACCCGCCGCGCGGCACGCTGGCGGTCTTCGGCGCCGCCGGTCAGCTCGCGCAGTGACATCGGCTCGCCGAAATACACCAGGGTCTGGCGCCCGTGCAGCAGGATCATCAACAGCTTGCGTATCGCCCCCGGCGCGCGCCAGGCGTCGGAGAACATGATCTGGAATACCGAGTGCTCGGTTTCCGGTGCCCGCCCCCAGAACACCGCGACCGGCACGATCTGCGGATCTTCTCCCTGGCCCTCGGCCGCGGCCAGCAGGTTCTGCAGGCGCCGGTCCTGGCGCCGCTGCCAGCGCCGGCTGCCGCCCCGGTAGTGCACGGGGCACCAGGCCCGCTCGGGCAGTTCGTCCGGCTCGGGTTTCGCCAGCTCCTGTTCAGCCGTCAGCCACCCGGCCCGCAGCGCCTCCTGCTCGAGGACCAGGCGACTGCTCAGGGAACGGTCGGCAAGCACGAAACAGACCGGTTTTTCCAGGTCGAGCGGCAGGTTCGACGGTGGTGCCGGGTGGCAATGCGTCCGCACCAGCTTGAACAGCAGCCGGCGCAGCAGGCCGCGCAGGAGTCGCACGGCTGCGTCAGCGGACGACGGCTGACGAGCCGTCGCTGTCGTGGGGCAGGTGGAAGTAGAACGTGGCGCCGCGGCCGGGCTCGGCATCAGCCCAGATCTCTCCGCCGTGCCGGGAAATGATTCGGTAGACGGTAGCCAGGCCGACGCCGGTGCCCTCGAATTCGGTATCCGCGTGCATGCGCTGGAAAGCGCCGAACAGCCGGTCGGCGTACTGCATGTCGAAACCGGCGCCGTTGTCGCGAACGTAGAACACCGTCCGGCCGTGGTCCTGCTCCGCACCGAATTCGACGACAGCCCGTTCGACCTTGCTGCTGTACTTGATGGCGTTGCCGAGCAGGTTGTCCAGCACGATGCGCAGCAGTGCCGGGTCTCCACGGGCGGTCAGGCCCTCGGCGCAGCGAAACTCGACCTGGCGGTCGCCGATCTGGTCGTCGAGGTCATCGAAGGTCTCGCGGGCGAGGGCGCTCATGTCCAACTCGGTGGACTCGAGCTTCGCCCGGCTCACCCGCGACAGGTTGAGCATGCTGTCGATCAGCGCGCTCATGCGCTGCGCCGCTGCGCGAATCCGCTTCAGGTAGCCCATGTCCTCGCTGGTGAGCCGGTCAGCGCAGTCTTCGACGAGCGCCAGGCTGAAACCGTCGATGGTCCGCAGCGGCGCGCGCAGGTCGTGGGAGACGGAATAGCTGAACGCTTCCAGTTCCTTGTTGGTGTTGACCAGTTCCCGCGTTCGCGCCTGGACCTGACGCTCGAGGTTCAGATTGTTCTCCTGCAGGGCGCGGTCGCGCGCCTGGATCGCGTCGATCATCCGGTTGAACGTGCTCATCAGGTTGCCGATCTCGTCCTGGCTGTGGGGCGACAGGCGCTGGGTGTCCGCCGGGTTCGCCGCCATCGTCAGCGCCGCATTGCGCAGCGCCAGGATCGGCGCGGTGATGTAGCGTTCGAAATAGAAGGAGATCAGCAGCACCAGGATCACCACGGCGGACAGACCGGCCGCGGTCGAGTACAGGAATTCCTGGAACTGATCATCGATCGACGCGGTATCTGCCCGCAGGTACAGGCGACCGATCTCCTTGCCCTCGTAATTGATCGGCTCGGTAAGCACCAGTCCCTGCTGGGTGAATTCGCGGACCGTCGCGTCGGGAATCTGCGTCGGGCAGCTGTCCGCCTGCGTGCTGAGGACCTGTTCCATGATCTCGCCGCTGCTGGTGTCGTAGACGCAGGCGGCGCGGATCGACGGATCGAAGAACAGGGCGCGCAGGTTCTCTTCCAGTACGCCGCGGTCGGCGAACAGCACCGCCGCATCGCTGCGGTCGGCAACGATGCGGGCCACGACCTTGCTGACGTCGAGTTTCTGCTGCCGGAGCTGGGTGAGTTCGGCTGAAATGTACAGGGCGGAGACCAGCAGCAGCCCGAACAGGGTGCTCGCCACGAGGGCGATCATGACCTTGGTGCGGATGGACAGGTGACCGAAGCTCATCGTATCGACTCGTCCGAACAGGTCCATGGCTCGCCGAGTTCGTGCAGCTTGGAGCTGATGTGAATGTGGCGGGCACTGGCGGTGCTGGCGTTCACGGCGATCTTGGGCCGTCCGCGCCGCAGGGCGAGCCGGATCATGCCGCCATGGCAGAGAAAGGCCTCGCCGTCGCTGACGGTCAGTACCCCGTCGTGGCGCAGCAGCTCGCGCAGGGAAGCCTCCCGCCACTCCTCCTGCGCAGCAACGAACACGACGTGGCAGGAGGCCGCGTCGCTGCTGATGGCAATGCGGTCGATATTGAGATCCCGTCCGGCGGCGCGGCGGATGCCCGCCTCTCGCAGCGGCTTCTCGATCCGGGTCTCGCCGTAGATGCACAGCCGCAACTCTTCGATGTCGTCTGCCCAGGTGACGAAATCGAGCAGCTTGAACACGATGGCGGCCTTCAGGTCCGTTTCGGAGACGTCGGCCCGTATCGGCCCTGTCGGCGTGGCGGTCAGCACTACCAGCACCACCAGCAGCGGCAGCGCTGCCGCTGGCAGGCGGGCCGGGCGTAATGGTCTGATCGCTGGCGAACTGCGGCGGCTTGGCATGCGTTCGATTGACCCGCAGGGCAGAACCGTGATGCTAGTGCAGTCGCCCCATCTTGTCATCCGTCGGCGCCGTCCACGAACAATTCACGCCTCCGTGAGTTGACGCGATCCGGACCGTTCCCTATATTACGCGGCTTCCTGCGCGCCGCGGAGCGGCGCACCAGCAGCCGAAAAAGCGCCCGTAGCTCAGCTGGATAGAGCACCAGGCTACGAACTTG
>CAZOUC010000400.1:0-1051 GCA_964582825.1 uncultured Enterobacteriaceae bacterium
AGTGCAGGGCCGAGGCGATCGAGGTCCAGCGCAGCGGCTCGCCCGTCATCGCGGCCAGCGTCATCAGGTTCTTGGTCACCTCGCCACGCTTCTGACGCCAGTACATGTCGCCCCCGATGACCTTGTTGGGGCTGACCTGCTCGATGGCCTCCTCCATGATCCGATAGGTGTTCTCCACACTCCCGCCCCCGCGGCCCTCACGCTCCATCTCGTATTCGATGAAGTTGAATCCGGCCGGGTGGTCGGGCCCGAACGTGATGACGTCCTCTTCCCGCCCGGTCGCCTTGGCCAGCAGCACGCCGACAGTGCTCTTGCCTGCGCCCGGCATGCCGATCAGCAGAATGCCGTGTTCTTCTTTCATCTTGGCGAGTCTTCCTTATGCAACTCGAGTTTCTAGGCGCCACGCAGACCGTCACCGGCTCGCGCTACCTGGTGCACAGCGGCACCGCCCGCGTCCTCGTCGACTGCGGTCTCTACCAGGGGGTGAAAAGCCTGCGCCTGCGCAACAGGAGGCCGCTGCCCTTCGCGCCCGGTGACCTCGACGCGGTGCTGCTCACGCACGCGCACCTGGATCACAGCGGCTACCTGCCGGCGCTGTACCGCCAAGGGTACCGCGGACCGGTGTACTGCAGCAAAGGGACCGAGGCCCTGTGTCGGGTTCTGCTGCCTGACGCCGGCTACCTGCAGGAGGAAGACGCCCGCTTTGCCAACAAGCACCGCTTCTCGAAGCATCACCCGGCCGAGCCGCTGTACACTCAGAATGACGCCGAGCAGGTGTTGAAGCAGTTCCGCCAGGTCGACTTTGCAGAGGATTTCGCACCGGCGGAAGGCATCGGTGCGCGCCTGCTGCCGGTCGGTCACATCCTCGGCGCGGGGATGCTGCGCCTCGATGACGGGCAGCGCAGCATCCTGTTCAGCGGTGACGTCGGCCGCCCCGACGATCCGATCATGTATCCGCCTGCATCGATCCCGCCGGTCGACTACGTCGTGACCGAGTCGACCTATGGCGACCGCTCGCACGAAGACGTCGACGTCGAGCAGGAACTGGCCG
>CAZOUC010000400.1:1061-2993 GCA_964582825.1 uncultured Enterobacteriaceae bacterium
TCGTTGCATCGATCGCGGCGGCATTCTGCTCGTTCCGGCGTTCGCGGTCGGTCGTGCGCAACTCATTCTCTACCTGCTGGCGCGGCTGCGCGCGGCGGGCCGTATTCCAGCGGTGCCGGTTTCACTCAACAGCCCGATGGCGATCAAGGCCACGGAGATATTCGGCCGCCTGCACCGGATGCACCGCCTGAGTCGCGAGCAGTGCGAGCAGATCGACGCGATGACCCGGTACGTGCGCAGCGTCGAGGAGTCGATCGAACTGACCCGCAGCCGTTACCCGTCGATCATCGTATCGGCGAGTGGCATGGCCAGCGGCGGGCGCGTACTGCACCACCTCAAGGGCCTGCTCGGCGACGACCGCAACACGATCCTGTTCGCCGGTTTCCAGGCGCCGGGCACGCGCGGGGCGAGTCTCGTCAACGGCGCGCCGAGCGTGAAGATTCACGGGCACTATTACGAGGTGAAGGCCGAAATCGCGCACTTCGACCACCTGTCGGCGCACGCCGACGGCGACGAGTTGCTGGCCTGGCTCGGTACCCTGGACCGCACGCCGCGGCACTGCTGGATCACCCACGGTGAGCCCGCGCCGGCCGATACGCTGCGCCGTCGCATCCAGGACGAACTCGGCTGGCCGGCCTCGGTGCCCGAGTACCGGGATCGCGTCGAGCTGTAGCGCGTCGCGGTGATAGAATCGCCGGCCTCTACGCAATCCGATCCAGGCTCTTGTCAATGACCGTCCGTACCCGTATCGCGCCGTCACCGACCGGTGATCCGCACGTCGGCACCGCCTACATCGCCCTGTTCAATCTGTGTTTCGCGAAAGCCCGGGGTGGCGAGTTCGTGCTGCGCATCGAGGACACCGACCGGGAGCGTTCCACCACCGAATCGGAACGGGCGATCCTGGCGTCCCTGCGCTGGCTCGGCATCGACTGGGACGAGGGACCCGACGTCGGCGGGCCGCACGGCCCTTATCGCCAGAGCGAGCGCGGCGACATTTACCGCGAGCACGCCGAACGCCTGCTGGACAGCGGTCACGCGTTCCGCTGCTTCTGCACCCCGGAGCGTCTCGATGCGCTGCGCCGCGAGCAGCAGGCGCAACAGCAGCCCCTCGGATACGACGGCCACTGCCTGCATCTGGACCAGGCGCAGGTCGCCGAGCGGCTCGCCAACGGCGAGGAACACGTGGTTCGGCTGAAGGTGCCGCGCGAAGGTGTCTGCGTCGTGGACGACATGCTGCGCGGGTCGATCGAGATCGACTGGAGCCAGGTCGACATGCAGGTGCTGCTCAAGGGCGATGGCATGCCGACCTATCACCTGGCCAACGTCGTCGACGACCACCTGATGCAGATCACGCACGTGATCCGGGGCGAGGAGTGGATCAACTCCGCACCGAAGCACCTGCTGCTGTACGCGTACTTCGGTTGGGACGCGCCGGTGCTGTGTCACCTGCCACTGCTGCGCAACCCGGACAAGAGCAAGCTCAGCAAGCGCAAGAACCCGACCAGCATCAATTACTACGAGCGCATGGGCTTCCTGCCCGAAGCGCTGCTGAACTACCTGGGCCGCATGGGCTGGTCGATGCCCGACGAACGCGAGAAGTTCAGCCTCGACGAGATGCTCGAGCACTTCGACATCCAGCGCGTGTCGCTCGGTGGACCGATCTTCGACCTCGAGAAGCTGCGCTGGCTGAACGGCCTGTGGATTCGTGAAGAGCTCGACGCCGAGGCCCTGGCGCAGCGGCTGCACGACTGGGCATTGAATCGCGAGCGCCTGCTGGAAGTGGTGCCGCACCTGCAGCCGCGCATCGAGGTGCTCAGCGATTTTGCTCCGGCGGCGGCCTACCTCGTGTCCGGCATGCTGCCGATCCAGGCGAGCCAGTTCGGCGATGATGAGGCGGCGCGGCAGAGCGCCCTGCGCATTCTGCAGTTCGCC
>CAZOUC010000401.1:0-2982 GCA_964582825.1 uncultured Enterobacteriaceae bacterium
CCGGCGGGGAGGCCGGGTCAGCGCTTAGGAGACAACACGTAAAGGGTCTTCCCCGCCGCCGCGCCAAGGGGAGAAGCACGGCGACGGTTACAGTGTAAGACGCCGAACATGACAAAAAGTTCGACGGTGTCGCAATTTTCCGCGGTGCCCTGTCCTGGACGGTCAGGCACCCGCCTCCTGGCGATAGTAGTCCATCAGGATCCGGGCGACTTCCGGGCGGGCGAACTCCTCGGGCAGGTCCTCGCCGGCGGCGAGCATTTCACGCACCCGGGTCCCGGACAGCAGCACGAAATCCTCTTTGTCGTGATCCGGTGCATCACGCATCATCACGACCCGCTGCAGCTTCCTGGAGTAGGCCGTGTGGTCGGCCTTGAAGATCTCGATCTCCAGGGCATCGGCGGGCACCTCCTCGTCGAAGATGGTCTGCGCGTCGAACGCCCCGTAGTAGTCACCGACCCCGGCATGATCGCGCCCGACGATCAGGTGGCTGCAGCCGCAGTTCTGGCGGAACACGGCGTGCAGCACGGCCTCGCGGGGGCCCGCGTACAGCATGTCGAAGCCGTAACCGGTCACCATCACCGTGTTGGGTGGAAAGTACAGCTCGACCATCTTGCGGATTGCCGCGTCACGTACCTGCGCGGGGATGTCGCCGGGCTTGAGTTTGCCGAGCAGCATGTGCACCAGCACGCCGTCCGCGTCCACGGCCTGCTGCGCCATCTTGCACAGTTCCTCGTGGGCACGGTGCATCGGGTTGCGCGTCTGGAACGCGACCACCCGGTTCCAGCCGCGCTCGCTGATCTCGTTGCGGATCTCGACGGCGGTGCGGAAGGTGTCGGGAAAGTCCTGTTGGAAGTAACTGAAGTTCAGGACGTCAACGGCACCCGAGACGAGGAAGCGCCCCTGGGCCTTGAACGTGGCGACGCCCGGGTGCTTCGGATCGAGGGTACGGAAAACCCGTTCGGCGATGCCGTCGATCTCGCCGTCGCTCAGTTCCTCGATCGACTCGACCTGCTGCACCGCCAGCACCGGATGCCCGTCGACGTTCGGGTCGCGCAGGGCAATGCGGTCCGCCCCGCGGATCGCGTCGACGTCGGCGTTGAGGTTGAGTATCGGCACCGGCCAGAACAGACCGTCCGTGGTCTGCATGCGCTCGGCGACAGCGAGCGCGTCCTCGAGGTTCATGTAGCCCTCGAGCGGATTGAAGTAGCCCGCCCCGAGCATGACGGCGTTGGCGGCCGCAGCGGAACTGACCAGCAGGGAAGGCAGGGATTCCGCTTCGTGGGCCAGTTGCTCGTGGCGCTGCTCGTCGTAGACGAAACGGGGTTGCAGGGTATCGGATCCGTGCGGTCTGATCATGGTTCTCAGCCCTCCTTCAGGCCGCCAGCAGGCCGCGTTGCTCCAGCTCTGCGAGCAGCAGCTCGACCTCGTCGGCGAGGCTCATGCGGTCGGTGTGCAGGTGGATTTCCGGCTGTTCGGGCGCCTCGTAGGGGTCGTCGATACCGGTGAAGTTCTTGATCTCACCGGCGCGCGCCTTCTTGTACAGGCCTTTCGGGTCACGCGACTCGGCGACGTCCAGTGAGCAATCGACGAACACTTCGATGAACGCCATCCCGGCCTCTTCGTGCAGCTGGCGGGCGAGGTCGCGGTCGGCGCGGTATGGGCTGATGAAGCTGGTCAGCACCAGCACGCCGCAGTCCACGAACAGCTTGGCCACTTCGCCGATACGACGGATGTTCTCCTTGCGATCCTCGGCCGAAAAGCCGAGATTGCGATTGATGCCGTGGCGCACGTTGTCGCCATCGAGGCGGTAGGCCAGTTTGCCGCGTCGGTACAGGGCTTCCTCCAGGGCGACGGCGACGGTGCTCTTGCCGCTGCCGGACAGGCCGGTGAACCACAGGGTGGCGCCCTGCTGCCCGAGCAGCTTGTGGCGATGTTCACGGGCGATCTCGCCCTCGTGCCAGTGGACGTTGGTGGCTTTCTGTTCGGTCATCGGGTGGTCTCCGGAGGCACGCCCGGGGCGGATGCCGTGGGCGGGGCGGCAGGATACTGGCTTTGCCGCGCCAGCGCAAAACCACACCGGGCGAGGTGAGCCGGCGGCACGGGTGCTGCGTAGCGCGGGCATGGAACTGCACGAACGACTGGACTGGTGCCCGTACTGCGGCGAGCGGCTCGAACTGCTCGTCGACGACAGCGAGTTGCAGCAGGAGTACACCGAAGACTGTCAGGTCTGCTGCCGACCGATCGTGGTCAGCGTACACGGCGCCTGCGGCGACGAACTGACGATATCGCTGCGCCGCGAGGACGACTAGGCCGCAACGTCCGTCTGCTAGACTGCGCGCGCCGCTCTCGAGGAATGGTCTTGCCGCCCTTCGCACCGCCGCGCGCCCTGCGCAACCCGCACCTGCAGTCGATCCTGTCGAGCCTGCCGCCACGTCGGCAGCTGGTGCGCTGGCACGCCCGCCACCTGCAGCGTAAGGCCCGTGACGTGGTCCTGCAGTGCCGGGACGGGATTCGCCTGCACGGCCTGTACAATCCCCACCCGGAGCCGCGGCGCGGCCTGGCCATCCTGCTGCACGGCTGGGAAGGCTCCGCGCAGTCCAATTACCAGCTGTCGGTTGCCAGCGCCCTGCACGATGCCGGCTTCGACCTGTTCCGCCTGCACCTGCGCGATCACGGTCCCAGCCACCACCTGAACCCGGAACTGTTCAACTCGACGCGCCTGCAGGAAGTGATCGACGCGGTTCTCGAGGTACAGCGAATCTATCCCCATCCACGCTACTTCATGGTGGGATTCTCCCTCGGTGGCAATTTCACACTGCGCGTGGCCGCGCACGCACCACAGGCCGGCATCCGCCTGCACCGCGTGGCCGCGGTCTGTCCGGTGCTCAGCCCCCTGCGCACGATGGCCGCGCTCGAACACTCCGGCATCTACCACCGCTATTTCGTACGCCGCTGGAAACGCTCGCTGGCCGAAAAGCTGCG
>CAZOUC010000402.1:0-2979 GCA_964582825.1 uncultured Enterobacteriaceae bacterium
GTCTCGGGGCTGCTGCCGGACGACATCGATCGCGACGGCCGCGTCCTGTACATGCGCGTTGAAGACCCGGCCGGTCCCTGGAAACCGCACCCGGAGGCGCCCGCGCTGCTGGTACGCCGCGAGCCGGACGACTACCAGGGCACGTTCTATCGTTTGTACCGTGAGGGCGAGAGCCTCGAGGCGGACGCTGCGATGCTCAAGACCAACCCGCCCAGGGAAGGTCTCGACCTCAACCGCAACTTCCCGGCCGATTTCAAACCCGAGGGCATACAGATGGGCGCCGGCCACGCGCCGTTCTCGGAGCCGGAAACCCGGGCGCTGGGGGACTTTTTCCTCAGCCACCCGAACGTGTTCATGGCGATCGCCGGCCACACGTTCTCCGGCGTGCTGCTGCGCCCCGGCGCCAGCCGGCCCGACGATGACCTGCCCGTCAACGACCTGCGCGCCTACCGGGTCATGGGCGAACGCGGCGAAGCGCTGACCGGCTACCCGGCGATTTCGATCTACCACGACTTCCGCTACCATCCGAAGCAGAACATCTCCGGCGCTTTCGACTGGGTGTACGACCACCTCGGCATCTTCACCTGGACGGTCGAGTACTGGGCGCCGCATCGTGCCGCCGGAATCGAAGTCGACAATTACACGAAGTGGCTGTTCGATCACTCCAGCGACGATGTGCTGCAGCTGTATCGCTTCTTCGAGCAGGAGATGCCCGGCGCAGGCTATGTCGACTGGTACCCGTTCGAACACCCCCAGCTCGGCACCATCGAACTCGGCGGCTGGGACATCGCCAACACCTTCCACAACCCGCCGTTTCACCTGCTCGAACGCGAGTTGGCGCCGTTCCCCGCCTGGTTCGTTTACCTCGCGCTGCTGTCACCGAAGCTGGAACTGCACGACGCGTCGATTCGCGCCCTGGGTGGCGACAGCTACCTGGTCAGCCTGACCGTCGAGAACTCCGGCTACCTGCCGACCTACGGCAGTCCGATCGCCCGCGACCACAAGATCACCCGGGACCTGGTGGTGGCCATCGACCTGCCCGAGGGTGCGCGCCTCGTGCAGGGGCGGCGCTGGGAGGAAGCGGGCCACCTCGAGGGCCGGGTCGGCATGATGCCGTCCCCGGTCTTCCTCGGCACCGGTTTCGACCCGCTCGACAGCCTGTCCTCCCGCAGCAGACACGAGTGGATCGTCCAGGCCCCGGCTGGAACGGCGATCAGCGTGTCGGCTCACCAGCCGCGCGCCGGGCGTGTCGCGGCCACGCTGGTCTGTGAGTGAACGCAGCGGCGACTGCGTGGGCCTGTACGTGGGCTTGAAGCTCAGTGGATGAGATCCTGGTAGGCGTGCCAGGTGGCGTGCCCGAGCAGCGGAAAAACCACGATCATGCCGAGCAGCCAGGTCGAGAAGCCGACCAGCACCAGCAGTACGATCAACGCGGCCCAGACCATCATGGCCGGGAAATCGCGCAGCGTCGTGCGCCAGCTGGCCCCGATCGCGGCACCGGCTTCGGCACCGTGGGCGACGATCAGCGGCACGGAGACGACCGAGACCGAGAATACCGCCGCCGAAAGCAGCACGGCGACGGCCAGGTAAGCCCACAGCTGCGCGGCGCTGAGATTGACCAGCAGGTCACCCCACATCGTCAGGAAGTACGGGGGCGCGACGTCGGTCAACGCGGTCCCGAGCATCAGCCAGGACAGGCCGAACCACAGCGCGCTGGCGGCCAGCAGCAGGCCGGAGAAACGCCACAGGGCGCGCCGGTTGTGGCGGAAACCCTGCAGCGAGGCGTCGAAATCGGCCCGCTCGTTGTTCTGCTGGCGCCACGACAGCTCGCACAGGCCCGCCGTCAGGATCGGACCGACGAGCAGGAACGCCGACCAGCTGGCCGCGTAGATCGAGGGGTGCCGGAACAGCGTCAGGATCAGGCCGCCGAGTGCGGTGACGACCGCGCCGTAGGCCAGGCTGGCGCCGGCGTGCTGCAGCAGGTCCAGCCAGCCCCGGTACAGCCACACGAATGGCCGGCTCAACGGGACCTGGCGGATCTGGATGGCGTTCGAAGCGGGTGCTGAGCTCATCGTCGTCATGGACTGACTCCTTGCTGGGGTGGGTTCACTTCCGGCGCAGTCCCCCTGGTCCCATCAATTTCCGTGCCACTGCGCCAGCCGCCGCCAGCGGGCAGCAACCGCCGTGGGTACCCGTTGCGTGTAAGCAAGGGGCAGGCACCGTGTAGCAATTACACGGACTTCGACTTTTCCCGCCCCGGCGAGGCCTACGTCGTCGGTCTGCTGTCCAGCGGCACCAGGCGCATGGCCGCGGCAAACGCGACGATCAGCAGGGCCAGCAGGCCGAGCTCCACGCTCGCCGCCTGGAACGCGGGGTCGTTGATGTCGTAGCCGGCGCTCTCCGCGGTGATCACCAGCACGCGACGGATCGCCGCGATGATCGCGATGACGAAGAACGGACCCAACTCCAGGCGGCGGGTCTTCGCCACCCGCCGCACCGTGTAGATGACCTCGGCCAGCATCAACACCAGCAGCACGCGATCGAGCAGCGGCACCAGGATCTTGTCGGACGGCGCCGTGGTTGCCGTCAGCACCGCCTCGTACACCGCAAAAATCAGCAGCGTGGCGGCGCCGACCGTGAGGATCACCGCGGTCGACAGGTACAGCGCCAGTTCCGCGCCGCCCAGCAGCGTTTCCACCCGCCTGCTCAGGGTGTTGGGCTGTTCGTCGTGCGTGCCTTCGGCCACGTCGCTCATCGGTCGGTCTCTCCTCCGTATGCAATCCGGCGCGCCGCGTACGCGGCGTCCGGGCCCGGCATCACGCAAGCACCGCGCCAGGCCCGAATCCGCCCTCAGGTCGTTGAATGTGCCCGGGCCCGCTCATACACTCTGCGGGCTGGCCTTGACGGCAGGCGTCCGACCACAACGATGATGCTCTCGATGACGCCCGAGGAATCCTCCCGAATGGCTCCCCGGATGGC
>CAZOUC010000403.1:0-2977 GCA_964582825.1 uncultured Enterobacteriaceae bacterium
GGGCGCCCTGCTGGTCGCGTCGCAGCTCGCGAGCTGCGCGCCGACGCTGAACGCCAAGCTGTACGCCGCCTCGCAGACCTTCGACGAGGCGCGCCACGTCGAGGTATTCAACAAGTACCTGCAGACCAAGGTCGGCGTCATGTACCCGGTCGACCAGGCCCTCAAGAGCCTGCTCGACAAGATTCTCGGCGATCCGCGATGGGATCTGAAATTCATCGGTATGCAGCTGGTGATCGAGGGCCTCGCCCTGTCGGCCTTCAATACCATGCGCGCCGCCAACCCCGACTGCCTGCTGGGCGACATCATCGGCCTGGTGGTGCGCGACGAGGCTCGCCACGTCACTTTCGGCATCAACTACCTCGAGCAGCACCTGCAGACGCTGACCGAAGCGGAGCGCGAGGAACGGGCGCTGTTCGCCTACGAGGCCTGCGTGGTGACCCGGGAACGGATGATTCCGACCGACGTGTTCCGCCATTACGGCTGGGATGAGAACGAGGCCAGGGACATCTACCTGAACGGCGAATTCCGCGTGCTGTTCCGCAATATGATGTTCAACCGCATCATGCCGAACCTGCGCCGCATCGGCCTGCTCGTCGACGCCGTCAAGCCCAAGTTCGAGGAGCTGGGCATTCTCGAGCTCGCCGACCAGCCCGATGACGGCGACATCGACTGGGCGGAACTGTCGAAACCGCTGTTTGCCTGAGGCCGGAGCGTCGCCGGGTCCTGCCGCCGCGACGCCGCCGCCCGTGGCTCCTGCCGGAATGGATTCCTGGCTACAGCGGCGTCGTTCGACGCGGCCTCACAGGCCCTGTCGCCAGGCCGCCAGGCGCTCGGCGGCGGCTCGCAGGGTGTCGTCCCGCTTCGCGAAGCAGAAGCGCAGCCAGCAGCCCTCGATGGGCGTCTCGCTGAATACCGACAGCGGGATCGCGGCGACGCCATGCTCGCGCACCAGCCACTCCGCGAGCTCGGTGTCTTTGCCAGCCCACAGGTCCCGGCAATCGACCAGCTGGAAATAGGCACCTGCGGCCGGTCGGCAGTCGAACCCCGCCTCGCGCAGCAGGCTGACGAAGAGGTCCCGCCGGGCCTGGTAGAAGCCGGGCAGCGACGCGAGATGCTCCGGGCACTCGGCCATGAAGTCGGCCAGGGCCCACTGCACCGGGGTCACGGCGACAAAAGTCTGGAACTGGTGCATCTTGCGCAACTCCGCGCTCAGTGCGGCCGGTGCCACGCAGTAGCCGGTCTTCCAGCCGGTGGCGTGAAAGCTCTTGCCGAAAGAGAACACCGCGAACAGGCGCGGCCACAGCGCGTCGCTGCGCAGCAGGCTGTGGTGCTCCGCGCCGTCGAACACGAGGTGCTCGTAGACCTCGTCCGATACGACCAGCAGATCGTACCGCTCCACGAGCCGCTCGAGCTCATCGAGGTCTGCGGCGGACAGCATGCTGCCGGCCGGGTTGTGCGGCGAATTCAGTACGATCAGGCGGGATCTGGGGGTCACGGCAGCGGCGACGCGGTCCCAGTCCGGCAGGAACCGCGGCGCCTGCAGCGGCACGCGCACGGGCCGCGCACCATTCAGTCGCACGGCCGGTGCGTAGCTGTCGTAGCTGGGATCGAGCAGCAACACCTCGTCACCTGGCCGCAGCGCCGCCGTGAATGCAGCGTACAGGCCGGCGGTGGCGCCAGGCACGATCGTCACTTCGGCCTCGGCGTCCACGCGGCGCCGGTAGCGGTCGGTCACCTGCTGCGCGACGCGCTCGCGCAGGGCGGGCACACCGGCCAGCGGCGCGTACTGGTTGTGGCCGGCCTCGACGTGCTCGGCGAGCAGCGCGCGCAGGCGCGGCGGCACAGGAAAGTCGGGAAAGCCCTGCGACAGGTTGATCGCGCGGTGGCGTCCGGCGAGCGCCGTCATGACCGAGAAGATGGTGGTGCCGACGTCCGGCAACCTCGACGGGATCAACTCTCCGGCGTGTCCGGACCGCCGAGGCCCATGCCGGGACGCATGCCCGGCAGCGGCAGCGTCGCGACCTTGCCGCCGCCCTTGGCCTCGCGCACCTTGGCGGCCCCTTCCCGCTCGACCTCGTCGATGCGCAGGATCGCGTGCATGGGTATGTAGCTGCGCTTGACGCCGGAGAACTCGCTCTTCAGCTTTTCCTCGACCGGATCGACGACCACCTGGGAGCGCTCGCCGAACACGTACTCTTCGACCTCGATAAAGCCATACAGGTCGCTCTGGTACACGGCTCGCGCGTACAGTTCGTACACCTGGTTCTGGCTGACGAAGATGACCTTGTAAATCGGCTCGGCTGCCATCGCCCTGGCGAATCTCCGTGCGGGTTGAGGAGTGCAGATCGATTTTCGAGCATACCACAATTGCCGGAATTCCCGTGGCACCCGATGGGCTCTGCCGGCCCCTTGCGCGTATAATTGCCGGCCCTGAATCGACGCGCCGCACCCGGATCATGGCGACACGCAAGCTGTACATCAAGACGCACGGCTGCCAGATGAACGAGTACGACTCCTCGCGCATCCGCGATCTGCTGGCTGCCGACGAGGCGCTGGAGACGACCGACGATCCCGCTGCCGCGGACGTGCTGGTGCTCAATACCTGCTCGATTCGTGAGAAGGCCCAGGAAAAGGTCTTCCACCAGCTCGGCCGCTGGCGCCAGCTCAAGGCGGCGCGGCCGGATGTGCTGATCGCGGTCGGCGGCTGCGTGGCGAGCCAGGAAGGCGAGGACCTCGGCCGCCGCGCGCCCTACGTCGACGTCATCTTCGGCCCGCAGACCCTGCACCGCCTGCCGGCGATGCTGCAGCAGGCCCGGGCGCAGGCGCAGCGTGCCCCGGTCGTCGACATCAGTTTCCCGGAAATCGAGAAGTTCGACCGCCTGCCCGAGCCGCGCGTCGATGGCCCCTCCGCCTTCGTATCGATCATGGAAGGCTGCAGCAAGTACTGCACCTTCTGCGTCGTGCCCTACACGCGCGG
>CAZOUC010000404.1:0-2972 GCA_964582825.1 uncultured Enterobacteriaceae bacterium
AACCTGCTCGTGGCGATCGGCCTGGCGCTCCAGGTCCACGTCGACGGTGCCCTGCTGAGCGGGCTGGGAGGCTGGCAGGCGCCGCTCGGAATCGTGCTGCGCGCCGACGGACTGAGCGCCGTGATGCTGCTGCTCAATGGCCTGGTCGGCGCCGGCGTGTCGCTGTATGCCGGCGCGTATTTTCAAGGTCGCGCCGCACGAGGGTACTGGCCGCTGTGGCTGATCCTGATCACCGCACTCAACGCCCTGTTCCTGTCGCGCGACCTGTTCAATCTCTACGTCACCCTGGAACTGGTCGGACTGTCAGCGGTGGCGCTGACCGCCCTGGAAGGCGGCCGCGGCGCCTTGGTCGCCGCAATGCGTTACCTGTTCGCAACGCTGAGCGGATCGCTGGCCTACCTGGTCGGCGTCGCGCTGACCTATCACTGGGCCGGTACCGTCGACATCGCACTGGTCGCCGAACACTATGCCCAATCCGAAAGCGACGCGCCGGCACGTGCGGCGCTGGTGCTGATGAGCGGCGGGCTGCTGCTCAAGTGTGCGCTGTTTCCTCTGCATTTCTGGTTGCCTGCGGCGCACGGCAGCGCCCCGGCACCGGTGAGCGCCGCGCTGTCGGCGCTGGTCGTCAAAGGCGCGCTGTTCATTCTGCTGAGACTGTGGCTCGAAGCCTTTGCGCCGCTGGCGCCGGCTCTTTACGGCCTGCTGTCCGTGCTGGGTGGTATTGCCGTGCTCTGGGGTTCGCTGCAGGCGCTGGCCCAGACCCGGGTGAAGATGCTGGTGGCTTACTCGACGGTCGCCCAGCTCGGCTACCTGTTCCTGGCCCTGCCGCTGACGCTGCAGGCCGCCGGCGCCTGGTCGGCGATCGTACTGCTTGCTTTCGCCCATGGGCTCGCCAAGGCCGCGATGTTCCTCGCTGCCGGTAACCTGATCAGTTGCGCAGGTCATGACCGGATCGCGGACCTGGACGCGGTGGTGCACCGCCTGCCGATCACGGTCGCGGCAATTCTCGTTGCCGGATTGAGCCTGATGGGTCTGCCCCCGAGCGGTGGCTTCAGTGCCAAGTGGATGCTGCTCGAAAGCGCGATTGCCCAGGGCCGCTGGGGCATCGCAGTACTGTTCGTGATCGGCGGCCTGCTCGCTGCCATGTACCTGTTCAAGCTCGTCGAGCACTCGTTTACGCACGGCGCCAGGAGTGACGGCCGGCCGGCCGTGCCGCTGCGGCGCGAGCTGGCGGCCTTCGGGCTGGCGCTGCTGGCCGTTGGCCTGGGCCTGGTGACGATGCCGTGGCTCGAGCTGATCGGCTCCTCCGGACCGCTGGTGCCGGGCGGGGCCTCGCCATGACCAGCAGCTTCCTGCTGCCGCTGGCCCTGCTCGCCAGCTCCGTGCTGCCGGGCCTGATCATCTTCGGCCTGCGGGAACAAAGCGTACGCCTGCGCACGGTGCTCAATATCGGGGGCGCGCTGCTGAAACTGCTGCTGGTGGCGCTGATGCTCTGGGGCGTGCGCGAGGGCCAGTCCTACGTGACACGACTGCCCCTGTTGCCGGGCATTGATCTCGAGCTGCAGGCCGATCCCCTGGCGTTGCTGTTCGTGACCTTGTCGGCGCTGCTGTGGCTGCTGACGACGGTGTACGCGATCGGTTACCTGGAGGGCGCGCCGAATCGAAGCCGCTTCTTCGGTTTCTTCAGTCTGTGCGTGACCGCGACGGTCGGCGTGGCGCTTGCCGGCAATCTGCTGACCTTCATCCTGTTCTACGAACTGCTGACCCTGTCGACCTACCCGCTGGTCGTGCACCGGGGTACCACGGCGGCGCGCCGCGCCGGCAAGGTATACCTCGCCTACACCATGCTCGGCGGTGCGCTGCTGCTGCTGGGCGCAGTCTGGCTGTACAGCATTACGGGTAACCTGGATTTCACGGCACGCGGCGTCGTCGCCGCACATGCGGCAGGCCACGAGGCGGCGCTGGTCGGCGTATTCGCGCTGATCGTTGCCGGCCTCGGCGTCAAGGCCGCCCTGGTGCCGCTGCACGGCTGGCTGCCGCAGGCGATGGTGGCGCCGGCGCCGGTCAGCGCGCTGTTGCACGCCGTAGCCGTCGTCAAGGCCGGCGCCTTCGGTATCGTACGCGTGGTCTACGACCTGTTCGGCATCGAGTTCGCGACTGCCCTCGGGGTCACGCTGCCGCTGGCGGTGCTGGCATCGGTGACGATCGTATGGGGCTCGCTGCGCGCCATGTACCAGGATGACCTGAAACGCCGGCTCGCCTTCTCGACCGTCAGCCAGGTGTCCTACATCGCGCTGGGCGTCGCCATCGCCGGGCCGGTGGCGACCATTGGCGGCATCGTGCACCTGGTCCACCAGGGGCTGATGAAGATCACGCTGTTCTTCTGCGCGGGGAATCTCGCCGAGACGCTCGGCATCCACAAGGTCAGCGAAATGGACGGCGTCGGCCGGCGCATGCCGCTGTCGATGACGGCCTTCACGGTCGGGGCCCTGGGCATGATCGGTGTTCCGCCGCTGGCTGGCTTCGTCAGCAAGTGGTTTCTGGGCATCGGTGCCATGGAAGCCGGCCAGCACTGGGTGCTCGCGGTGCTCGCCGCCAGCAGCCTGCTCAACGCCGCCTACTTCCTGCCGATCCTGTACCGTGCCTGGTTTCGTCCCGTGCGCGGGCCCTGGCCCGAAGAACGCCGGTTTCCCCTGGCCGAGACCAGCCTGGCCCTGCTGCTGCCGCCGATGATCACCGCGGGGCTGGTGCTCGGCTGCGGCCTGCTCGCGTCGATTCCGTTCAGTCCCCAGGAGTGGGCTCAACTGGTCGCCCGCCGGGAGTTCTACGCGCAATGAGCGCGTCCTGGTACACGGGGCTGGCCCTGCAGGTCGCCTTCGTCGCGCCCCTGCTGCTGCTGTTGCCCGGCGGTCGTACGCTGCGACGGCTGAGACCCTGGGCGCCGCTGCTGGCGCTCGGCGTACTGTTCGCCG
>CAZOUC010000405.1:0-2972 GCA_964582825.1 uncultured Enterobacteriaceae bacterium
CCATGGGCGCCGACCTTGCCTACATCGGCTCGGCGTTCATCGCCACCGACGAGGCCAACGCCGACCCGGCCTACAAGCAGATGCTGGTGGAGTGCAGCTCACAGGACATCGTCTACTCGAGCCTGTTCACCGGTGTGCACGGCAACTACCTGCGCCCGTCGATCGAGAACGCCGGTCTGGACCCGGACAATCTGCCCGAGGGCGACCTGTCGACGATGAACTTCGGGTCCGGTGGGAATACCGCGGCCAAGGCCTGGAAGGACATCTGGGGCTCCGGCCAGGGCATCGCCGCCATCAAGTCGGTGGGGCCCGCCGGCGAGGTCGTCGCCCGGCTCGAACGTGAATACCATGCCGTGCTCGAGACCCTCAGGGCCTGAGGTCTCGACGCTGCCGCCGGCAGCGCTCGGAGCAGTAGCGGACCGCCGCCCAGTCCCGCGCCCAGCGGCGCCGCCAGCTGAACGGCCGCGAACAGACGGCGCAGACCTTGGTGGGCAGATCGGATTTGCGGCGCATCAGGGCGTCGCCGGCGGCGCGACGGGCCAGTCGGCGGCGTCGACCGAGTCCAGATGCGCCGGCGCCCGCTGCGCCTGCCAGGCCCGGACGAATTCACCCTGCGGATCGTAGCGGCGAGCCTGCTTGTCCAGATCGAAGCGCCGCTGACCGCGCGGATCGGCGCCGACGCCGGCCAGATACTGCCAGTTGCCCCAGTTGGTGGCCGGTTCGTAGTCGAGCAGCTGCTGCTGGAAATAGGCGGCTCCGTAACGCCAGTCGAGCGCCAGTTCATTGACGAAACAGCTCGCCACCAGCTGGCGACCGCGGTTGCTCATGTAGCCGGTGGCGTTGAGCTGGCGCATGCAGGCGTTGACGATCGGGAATGGCGTATCACCGACGCACCAGCGCCGGAATCGCTCCGGGTAGAAGCTCGTCAGGGGCCGACGCTCGCCGGTACCGGTGAACGCGTACAGCCGTTCACCGTGCGCCCTGGCGTACCACTGGAAATACTCGCGCCACAGCAATTCGAAGTAGAGCCAGTAGGTCGATTCGTTGGCTTCGATTTCGCGCTCGTAAGTCTGCAGACGTCGGTACAGCTCGCCAGGCGCCAGCGCGCCCTGCGCCAGCCACGGCGACCACTTGCTGCTGTTGTACCAGCCGTCGAGTTCATTGCGGACCGTCTTGTACCGGCTCGGTTCGCCCCGGGCAAAGTAGTCCTCGACGGCGGCACGCGCCGCGCTGACGCCCCCGCGGAACGGTGACACCAGCTCGACCGGAGCCGGCAGACCCGCCTGCAGCAGCTCGGCGGGCATCAGCGGCGGCGGCGGCAGTGCGGGTGCGTCGAGTTCGGGCAGCCCGGGGGCGAGCTTCTCGACACGGCGACGGAATGCGCTGAAAGTCGCCGGCAGCGCCGCCAGCGTGAACGGCAACTGGTCGCGGCGGAACAGGGTCGAGCCGTTCAGGCTCAGGTAACGAGGTCGGGGACAGGCCCCGTGCAGGCGCTGCCAGTCGAGATGGGCCCGGTAATCGGCCGGCTCGTTGCAAAACACCAGGTCGATTGCGAAACGTTCGCAGAGTTCGGGCACGGCCTCGTGGGCCGGCCTGTGCAGCAGCAGCAGGTGCTGGCCGCGCTCGACGAGACCCGCGTTCAGGTCACGCAGGCCCTCGAGCAGGAAGCGGTAGCGATGCTCGCCGAGATCGGCGAGGCCCAGGCGTCCGGGGCGAAGGCGAGCGGGGTCCAGGCAGTACGCGCATAACAGGCGGTCGACAGAGCGGCTCGCCTCGTGCAGCGCCGGATTGTCGTGCAGACGGAGGTCATTACTGAACAGGAACAGGCCGGTGCGGGGCACGCCGTGACTCGTGGTCTTTGCTTGCGATGGGCCAGAACGGGTACGTACCGCTGCGGGCCGCAGATCAGTCGTCCAGCAGGCAGCTCGCGTAGAAGCTGGTCGTCGCAGGCCAGTCGGAAAACACGCCGATCACGCCGACCTCACGGGCCAGCAGGTCCAGCACCGGGTACAGCTGACCGTCGCCGTCGATCAGCTCGTCCACGCTCTGGTAATACCAGCCGCCGCCGTCGTGCAGATTGCCGGAGCGTTCGAGCGTCCAGGTGACGAGCTCGAGACCGGCCTGGCGCGCCAGCTGCGCATAGTGCGAAGGCACGAAGCGGCCGTCGGCGCTGTCGAGCAGCGCGAACAGGGGCGGCGCGATGACGCGCAGACCCTGCGCATGCAGTGCCCGGAAGTCTGCCAGGCTCGGTGTAAACCCGGCATCTTCGATCATACGCGCATCGAGATAGACGACCTGTGCGGCGAACTCGCCACCCTCGTCGAGCCATAGGGCGACGTCCTCCCAGTGGAACGACTGCAGCCATACACGGTGGGCCTCGATGCCGGCGACCCGGTACTCGGTGAGCAACTGCCGCGCGTAGTCCGCGCGGCCGTAGTCGCCGGCGAAGGGCATCGGCACCTCGGGCTCCTTCAGTTCGGGTACGAAATCACGGCCGAGTCCGTCGATCAGCTCGATGCTGTCGCGGTGGCTCAGCAGGGTGCCGCAGTCGCTGTACAGGTCGGTACGCCAGGACGGGGTGCCGGCGAGGTACTCGGCCACGGTCTGCGCGTTCGGGTCGGCGCCGTCCATCTTGCCGCAGAGGCGGCGGAACTCGGCCAGGGTGACGTCGCTGGTGCAGCAGCGTGCGCTCGCGGCACGGCCGGATTGCGGGTCCGCCGGCCTGAACGGTTCGCTGCAGCGCGCGGCCAGTTCGGGAACGGCGAGAATGTTGGTAGTGGTGTGCAGGTCGCACTGCGCGTGCCGGCACACGAGCTGACGGTCGCGGGTGAAGGTCACGTCGCACTCTATCAAGCCAGCGCCCATCCGCGCTGCCGCCAGGTAGGACTCGCGTGTGTGTTCCGGAAACTGCAGCGGCGCGCCGCGGTGGCCGATCGAGAAGCGGCTGACGCGGCCGGGCTGGTCACGGCAGG
>CAZOUC010000406.1:0-2964 GCA_964582825.1 uncultured Enterobacteriaceae bacterium
ACCCACGGCGCTTCGCTGAGCACCTGCTTGTACATGAAGGTCGGATGAATGCCGCCGAGAACCCGCAGGGCCTGAGGCGCGTGATCGCGGGCCAGTTCGAGCACGCGCTCGGCAACGTAGATCGACGGCGTGATCGCCGTGGTGCCGACGACGTCGGGCTTGAGCGCCTCGAGGCGCTCGATCAGCGCTTCGTCAGGCAGATTGTTGGTCATGGCGTCGACGAAGTGGATGTCGTCGAAGCCTGCCGCCCGCAGCGGGCCGGCGAGATAGGCGACCCATGCCGGTGGCCAGTTGCCGGCGATCTCGGCGCCGCCGGAGCGATAGTTCGGGTGGATCAGCAGAATACGCACGGGATGCCCTCCTTGAACTGTAAGGCCACCTTAACGTATTTAAGTGACAAGAGTACTTGACGCAAGTCAAGAGGTCTTCTGTGGGGGGGCGTCATCGCGTGCCGGGCCCGTCGGCCGTCTGGCTGCTGTGCCGGCCCGGCGCCGCGATGGCTGTCGGGGGACTGTTCCGGTGAGCGCTTCGGACGGCCGCGTTCAGGCGATGGAGCGGAACAGGAGCATCAGGCGCTTGGCCCGTGACAGCTCCTCGAGCAGCTGCCGTGGCTCCGTGTCCTCCTCGAACACCCGGGAAAAACCGGGCAACTGGCTGACGTCCAGCTCGTCGAGGTCGACAAAGCCCATCTGCCAGTCGGCGAATTCGCGGGCGTCGACCGGTTCGTCGAACAGCACCTTGATGCGGTGGTGACGCGAGTCCCGGCGAATGCGCTCGAAGATCTCGTGAACGGCGTCGCGATCCCCCTCGAGCACCTGGAAGAAGGAGTCCTGGCGATGCAGCAGAATGCCGGTGAGGTCCCGTTCGCTGTTGGCGCGACGGGCCGTGGCCAGGATGTCGTGAAGATCCTGCCGGGACATATCGCGGGATTCTGTGCTGACGTAGCCAAGATGGTAGAGCGTCGGCGTGTCCGCGCCGCCGCCATGGGTAGTCCCTACTGCGCGTTCCATGGGACCTCGGTGCTCGCCGTTCGGCGAGCCTAGGCGAGTGTGTCGGAGCAACTGCAAGAGCGACTCCGAGCTTGTATCTCACATACTAGTCAATTACTCTTGACAATGCTAGAGTCAATTTGCCTTTACAGTGTCGTTGCCGTCGATGGCGCGGCGGGAGGACCCGAATGAGTCGCGAGATCAACGAAACCACCAATCGGGCGCGCACCGAGACCTTGCTCAGCCCGCGGTTCTACCGCACCGATTACGATGCGCTCGACCGCATCGACGTCACCGCTGTGCGCCGTGACTGGGACGCGATGATGGAGGAGTTCCACCGCGACGAGAACCGTGAGCACTTTCGCAAGGAAGTCGATTTCGACGCGGAGATGCACGAACTGTCGCCCGAACTGCGGGCCGAGTTCATCGACTTCCTGACCAGCTCGATCACCGCCGAGTACTCGGGCTGCGTGCTGTACAACGAAATCAGGAAGCACGTCGACAATCCCGACATCGCCGAGCTGATGGAGCTGATGGCGCGTGACGAATCGCGGCACGCCGGCTTCATCAACCGCTCGCTCAAGCACCTCGGCGTCGCCGTCGATCTGGGTTTCCTGAAGCGCGAGAAGCACTACACGTACTTCAAACCCAAGTACATCTACTACGCGACCTACCTGTCGGAGAAGATCGGCTACGCGCGCTACATCACCATCTTCCGCCACCTCGAGCGCCACCCGGAACGGCGCTTCCACCCGATCTTTCGCTGGTTCGAGGAATGGTGCAACGACGAATTCCGCCACGGGGAAGCGCTGGCGCTGATGATGCACGCGCAGCCGGAGTTGCTGCGCGGCCTGAACAGGTACTGGATCCGTTTCTTCCTGCTCGCGGTCTACTCGACGATGTTCGTGCGCGATCACAGCCGGCCGGCCCTGTACGAGGCGCTCGGCATGGACCCGACCGAGTTCGACTACCGCGTGTTCGACATCACCACCGCGATCAGCCGGCAGGTCTTCCCGCTGACCCTGGACACCGACAATCCGGCGTTCCGCCGCGGTCTCGAACGTCTGCTGCAGGTCAACCTGGCGATCACCGAATCACGCCAGAACGACGGCGCCGTGGTCGGCCGCCTGCGGCGCGCCGGCCTGACGCTGCGCGCCGGGCTCACCTTCGTGCGGCTCTACTTCATGCCGGTCAAGAAAAACGAGCTGCCGCGCGACGTGCGCATGCAGCCGGCCTGGTAAGCGCTTCGACCGGCTGGTCCTGCTGAGGGAAGGCTGTCGAACGGCGAACCAGGGGCCCGCGGATCGCTTCGAGGCGACTCTGTGATACCCGCCCGCCCGGGACCGGAGCGGCGCGCTCGCCGATTCAGGTCTTGACGACCCCGAGCAGGTGACCGACGTCCTTGAAGAAGATGCGCGCGTGCGCCGCCGGCCGCGCCTTGACCAGGCGCTTGTGCATGTAGGCCTGCCAGGTCAGGTACTGCACGTCCGGATCCTCGCACATGCTGACGAAGCGTTCGCGGCGCTTGTCGCTGGAGTACCAGAAGCGCTGCATCATGCCCAGCACCCAGAACACCCGGCCGTGCTCTTTCATGAAGCGCTGGCGTGCCGTCGCGAGCACCCGTGCGTCGCCGCTGACCAGCAGCTCGGCGATGGTTCCAGCGGCAATGCGTCCGCCGAGCAGGGCGTAGTAGATGCCTTCTCCCGAGGCCGGCGCGACGACACCGGCCGCGTCGCCGGCGACCAGCACGTTACGGCCGTCATCCCAGCGTTCCAGAGGCTTGAGCGGGATCGGTGCGCCCTCCCGACGGATCGTCTCGCAGCCGTCCAGGCCGGTGGCGCGGCGCAGCGTGGCGACCGAGTCGCGCAGCGAGAAATCGTGTCGTGCGGTGCCCATGCCCACGCTGCAGTGTTCGCCGTGCGGAAACACCCAGCCGTAGAAGTCGGGTGCCAGGCGGCCCTGGTACCAGACGTCG
>CAZOUC010000407.1:0-2952 GCA_964582825.1 uncultured Enterobacteriaceae bacterium
GTGCTGCCGGCGTCCGACTGCCGCTTCGAGTACCGCAACAGCGCCTTCAAGATGGAATGGCTGGACCGCTTCGCGATCACCGCGGTGCGCCTGCGCCTGTCGACCCGGCCGCAGGTCAATCGCGACTACCTGCCGCTGGCAGAGGAACTCGACCGCATGCCGGGGGACGACACGCCCCGCAAGGTCTTTGATGCCGTCTGCCGGATACGCCGCCGCAAGCTGCCGGACCCGGCCCTGCTGCCCAATGCCGGCAGCTTCTTCAAGAACCCGATCGTCAGCGTCGACCAGTACCAGGACCTGCTGATGGAATACCCGGGCATCGTCTCCTGGCCGTTCGGCGAGCGCTTCAAACTGGCCGCTGCCTGGCTGCTGGAGCAGGACGGCTGGAAGGGCTATGGCGACGGCGCCGTCGGGGTCCACGAGCGCCAGCCGCTGGTGCTGGTCAATCACGGCGGCGGCAGCGCCGGCGAGCTGCTCGATCTGGCCGCCCGCATCCAGGAGGCGGTTCTCGCCCGCTTCGGCATTCGCCTCGAAATCGAGCCCCGGGTCTATCTCGGTGATGGCGGCTGAAGCCGCGTCGCAAATCCACGAAATCGGTGATGGCCGGCTCCGCTACTGGTCCTGCGTCGTGGCCAATCCGCCGGCCGTGCTGGCGCGGTTGCTCGAGGAAGTGCGCTGGGCACAGCCGCGGGTGCGGGTGTTCGGTCGAGAGCACCCGATTCCACGCCTGAGCGCCTGGTACGGTGACCCGGCGGCGCGTTACGCGTATTCCGGGCTGCAGCTCGAGCCACTGCCCTGGACCCCGCTTCTGGGCGGCCTGCGGCGGTGCGTCGAGGCCCACTGTGGCGAGCGTTTCAACGGCGTGCTGCTGAACCGCTACCGGTCCGGCATGGATGCAATCGGCTGGCACAGCGACAACGAGCCCGAACTGGGTCCGGCACCGCCGGTGGCGGCCCTGTCCCTGGGCGCCGAGCGCCGCTTCCTGCTGCGGCACCGTCAGCAGCGGGACCGGCGCCTCGAGCTGGTGCTGGCCGGCGGGTCCCTGCTGCTCATGGAGCCGCCCACGCAGCGTTTCTGGCAGCACGCGCTGCCGCGCACCCGCCGCCCGGTCGGCGAGCGGCTGAGCCTGACCTTTCGTCGCGTCGAAGCGGCTTGACCGCCGCCTTGCCAAGGACGCGAGACTGTAATAGTTTCTGGCCCTGTCGCCGCGCCCCGGGCGTGGTGGCCGAATTCCGCCGGTTCTGAAGTACGCGAAGGTTTCTCGAGCAGGCCGCCCGCGAGAGCACCTGGCCCAGTCGCCTCGGGGGTGGCCGATGATCACGGTTCTGGTAGCAGACGATCACGACCTGGTTCGCGCGGGCCTCGTGCGTATGCTGCAGGAGAGCGCGGGAATCGACGTCGTCGGACAGGCCGGCAGCGGCGAGGAAGCCGTCGAGCGCAGCCTGGCCCTGCGGCCGGACGTCATCATGATGGACGTGCGTATGCCGGGCATGGACGGGCTCGCGGCGACCCGGACGATTCTGCGCTGCTGGCCCGAGGCGCGCATCATCGCGGTGACGTCCTGTGACGACGACG
Organism: uncultured Enterobacteriaceae bacterium; assembly: GCA_964582825.1. Classification (GTDB taxonomy): domain Bacteria; phylum Pseudomonadota; class Gammaproteobacteria; order Pseudomonadales; family UBA5518; genus CAZOUC01. The sequence goes on from CAZOUC010000407.1 coordinate 1,576, forward strand.
TGGCCGCCCGTCGCCTGATCGACGCCGGCGCGCTCGGCTACGTCACCAAGGACGCGGCGCTGGACGCCCTGCTGACCGCCATCAAGCGCGCCTGCCGCGGCAAGCAGTACCTCAGCCAGGGGTTCGCCCTGCGCCTGGCCCGGCCGCTGAAGGCGGTGGAAGCGGGACCGTTCGGTGAGCTGTCCGGACGCGAACTGGAGATCTGCCGGCAGGTGGTCGCCGGTCGCCGTGCCAAGGACATCGCGCGACGCCTGTACATCACCTCGCAGACCGTGCACACCTACCGTTACCGGATTTTCGAGAAGCTCGGCATTCACTCCGACGTCGAGCTGACGCGGCTTGCGATCGAGCACGGCCTGATGTCGGAGAGCCCCGACGGGTGAGCGCCACGGCGGCCGCGTGTACACTGCGGTGTCCGCCTGACAGCCTACCCGCGAGACCGTGCCGGATTTCGACTCTGCAGCCTTCCTGAAATCCCTCAGCCCGAAGCCCGGCGTCTACCAGATGTTCGACGCCGACGGCCGGGTGCTGTATGTCGGCAAGGCCCGGCGGCTGAAAAGCCGTCTGGCGAGCTACTTCCGCGGCAGCGGCCTGTCGGCCCGCACCGTGGTGCTGGTGTCGCGGATCGCTCACGTCGAGGTGACGGTTACCGCGAGTGAGACAGAGGCCCTGCTGCTCGAGCAGAACCTGATCAAGGCCCATCGTCCGCCGTTCAACATCGTGCTGCGCGACGACAAGTCCTACCCGTACATTTTCCTGTCGGAGGGTGAGGCCTGGCCGCGGCTGGCCTTCCACCGCGGCGCGCGGCGCCGCAAGGGGCAGTACTTCGGGCCCTATCCATCGGCCGGCGCGGTGCGGGAGACCCTCACTATGCTGCAGAAGATGTTCCAGGTGCGTCAGTGCGAGGACAGCTTCTTCAGCAACCGGACCCGCCCCTGCCTGCAGTACCAGATCAAGCGTTGTTCCGCGCCTTGCGTCGAGGCCGTCGATCCGGCCGAGTACGCGGAGTCGGTGCGCCACACCCGCATGTTCCTCGAGGGACGCAGCGCCGAACTGAAACAGGAGCTCGCGAGCGATATGGAACGCGCCGCCGAGCGGCTCGAGTTCGAACGGGCCGCGCAGCTGCGTGACCAGCTCGCGCGGCTGCAGCGCGTGCAGGAGCGGCAGGACATCGAGACCGGCGACGCCAGCCTGGACGTGATCGCCGTCGCGCTGCGAGCCGGGGTCTGCTGCGCCCACGTGCTGTTCATCCGCGACGGGCGGGTGCTCGGCAGCAAGAGTTACTTCACGGCCTGCCCGCTCGACGAGGACCCGGCGCAGGCGCTGGCCGCGTTCCTGCCACAGTTCTACATCGGGCAGTCCGCCTCGCGGGACGTG
>CAZOUC010000408.1:0-2940 GCA_964582825.1 uncultured Enterobacteriaceae bacterium
CGCTGTGCTACACGGTGATTGCCTACGCGTTCTATGGATACCTGACCAAGACCTTTTTCTACCTCGACGTCGACCCGATGTCGATCGCCGACGCCTGTGCGCTGGTCGGACAGGGCTGGTCTTACCTCGTCACCCTCGACGAGTTCGCCCCCCTCGATGCCGGCAGTTGCCTGGCCTTTGCCGGCGAGCCCCTGTACCGCCTGCCGGGTGAGCCGGTGCTGATGAGTGCGCAGTCGCTGCTGGCCGCGCAGCGCCTGGCCTGGGTCGACGTGATCAACTCGGGAACCTGGCTGCTCGTGGTCGCGCTGCTGCAGGTCGACGTGATCCTGCAACTGCGCGGCGCCCTCGAGGGCACGGTGCTGCAACTGAGCCGCGTCGCCAAGGCGGTGGCGTACACCGTGCTGGTGCTGGCGGCGGTCTACTGGGGGGTATTCGGCGACTTCCTGGACTTCTGGGACGCGATGCTGTGGCTGGTGGCCTTCGCCTTCATCGAGATGAACCTGTTCCGGTGGAACCTCGAGACGCGACGGGAAGACGGACCCTAGGTCTCAGCAGGCCATCGGCTCCTCGTCCGGCCGCGAGGACTGCGCGTCGGACCAGTCGCCGCGCGACTCGGCCATCAGGCGCCGCAGTTCGCACTGCAGGTCGTGGATCAGGATCCGGTAGCCGTCGTCTTGGCGTTCGCTGAGCATGCGGAGCGCGGATTCGAGGGCGAGGATTTCCCGTTGATGATCGGTGCCTGTCTGCATCGTACCGTCTCCGGTTCCACACCCGAACGAGCGCCTAGTGTCCGCTGCCCCCGCTGAGGAGACAATCTTGACATGGCAAATTCACGTTACCTGAAAACTGTACGTATGTACAGCCCTCTAACTGGCGGCGTGCAGACCCGCCGTCCGGGAGTCTGACCGCGATGTCCCGCTTCCGGTTCCGGCGCGGCTCGGGGCTCGGCATCGTGCTGGCTTTAGTGCTGCTGTACCTGACGATGGCGGCCGTGCTCGCGGCCGTGATGACGGGCCTGTGGTGGTTACTGCAGGTCTACGTCTAGTCTTCGAATGCCGCGTTGCGGTGTCGGCGTCGGCGCAACCCGGGCTCCTTCGATGTCGGACAGGTTGAGCTGGAAGCCGGTGGTGAATTCGAGCTCGCCGCGACTGTCCTCGACCTGCAGGAAACTCGGAGCGTCCAGGGTGAGGTAGGCGCCACAGGACTCCCCGCCGTCGCAGATGAAGAAATCGTTGTCGGAGTCGGTGCCGGCGAAAATCTGGTAGGTGCCGGCCGCCACGCGATCGAAGACGAAGGGGTACTCGCCGTTGCTGGCGCCCACCGTGAACTGTTCGACGACGCGGTCGGTGCCGGTGTCCACCAGCAGAATATAGTGGAAGCCCGCGTCGGCCACGAGATCGACGCTCGATACCTGCATGACCGCACTGATCGACGTGGTATTGGCGGACGCGGTTTCGATGCGGATCGTTGCCGTGTAGATGCCGTCCTCGAGTTCGTCTCGGGACGCGCGCGCCCGGTAGCGGCCGGTGCCGTCGGCGGCGAGCTCGACCGCTTCGATATCCAGCCAGGGCTGGTTGCTGCGGACCTCCGTCACCTGCAGCTCACCGCCACCGATGTTGCGGACCAGGAACTCGAGTTCCTCACCGAAAGCGCCGAAGCTCAGGCTGCCGGGTGTCGCCGACACGATCGGCGGGAACGTGGCGCTGCCGTCGGCCAGGCCGATCGCGGTGATCAGCGCCTTCTGGGCGTTGATCAGCCCCCAGCCGTAGAGTTCGTCGTAGCCCGGCGCGCCGAGGTCGTCGGTCAGCAGCCCGGCGACCAGCGCCTGGTCGAACTGTTCCGGCGTCAGGTCGGGATTGACCGACAGCATCAGGGACACCACGCCGGCGACGTGCGGCGCGGCCATCGAGGTGCCGCTGAGCAGGCCGTAGGCGAACTGGATCGACTGCCCCTCCTCGTCGCCGATGGTGCTCGCGACGCCGTCTCCGAAACCGTCGCCGTTGACGTCGGTGCCGCTGCTGCCGCCCGGCGCCGCGAGGCTGATCCACGGTCCGCGATTGGAATACGCGGCCAGGGACTTGCTGATGGTGGTCGCGCTGACGGCCAGCACGCCGTCGTAACCGGCCGGGTAGCTCGGCGACTGGCTGGCCTCGTTCCCGGCCGCGGCGATCACGAAGATGCCGTTTGCACGGGCCGCGTCGACCGCGGCCTGCTCGCTCTGGGAAAAGGCCGGGCCACCGAGGCTCATGTTGATGATGTCGGCCGGCCGGTCGGGCAGCTCCCCGGTCGCATTGTCTTCGCCGGCGGCGTACAGGATCGACTGCACCAGGTCGAAGCTGGTCCCGCCGCCGACGCCTAGTACGCGCAGGGGCATGATGCGCGTGGTCCAGGCGGTGCCGGCGACACCGCGGCCGTTGTCGCTGGCCGCGGACACCGTGCCGGCGACGTGCGTTCCGTGGAAGGAACTGGGCAGACCGCCACCGCCGTCGCCCGGATCGTCCGGGTCCGGATCCGGGCCGTCGCCGTCGCGCGCCCGCGTCACGTCGCTGATGAAGTCGTAGCCGGCATCCAGTACCGGGACCAGGTCGGGATGAGCGGTCAGTACCCCGGTATCGATGACCGCGACGCTGACGTCGGGACTGCCCACGGTGATGTCCCAGGCCTGGGGCAGGGCGATGCTCTCGTAGTGCCACTGGTACGGGTACAGCGGGTCGTCAGGCACCCGGCTGGCGCGGCGCAGGAAATTGGGCTCGGCGATTTCGACCTCGTCCTGTGCCCGCAGCTGCTTGATCTTCAGCAGGGTCTGCAGGCGTCGCACCTGGTCGAGGCTGCTGTGCTCGGCCCCGAGCGCGGTCAAGGCCCGCGGCGCCGCGCTCGGACGGAACTGCCGGTCGTCCGGCGCGCGCAGGCGGGTGAGCTTGAAGTCCCGTGGACCGCCGC
>CAZOUC010000409.1:0-2938 GCA_964582825.1 uncultured Enterobacteriaceae bacterium
ATCCTCCCCCGTTGCCGGCGCGCTTTGCTGGTCGCCATAGAAGCGCAGCGCGCCCTTGCCGCTGGTCTTGACCTGGTACATGGCGCTGTCGGCGAGGCGCAAGAGTTCCGGCACGCCCTGCGCATGCGCGGGATAGAGTGCGATGCCGATACTGGCGGTGACGTCCAACTGGCTCTGGTTGCGCGGCATGGGCGCGGCGAGGGATTCAAGCAGGTGATTGCCGACGCGTCGCACGACGCCGGCGTTGCCGCAGTCGCGCAGGATGACCGCGAACTCGTCGCCGCCGAAGCGCGCCACGGTATCGGTGTGTCGCACGCCTTCGCGCAGCCGAGTGGACACTTCGCGCAGCACCAGGTCTCCCACCTCGTGGCCGAGGCTGTCGTTGATCTGCTTGAAGCCGTCGAGGTCCAAGAACAGGACGGCGATGACGGCGTCCGTGTCCCGTGCGGTCTCCAATGCCTCGGTCAGGCGGCGCAGGAACAGGCGCCGATTGGCCAGCCCGGTGAGGGGGTCGTGGTGGGCCAGTTCATCGAAGCGCGAGACCTCGCTGTGCAACCGGCGGCGCTCGCGTTCGCGCTCGGTGACGTCCTGCAGGCGCAGGATCATGCCGCGCGAGCGGCCATGCGCGCCCAGTAGCGGGCGCGCGTGCAGCTCGGCGAACTGGCCGCTGACCTGGTTTTGCGCCTGCGTCAGCAGCCGCTGTACCGAGTGCCCCTCGGCGACGAGGGCAGCGGTGAGGTCGGCGAGCAGGGCGTCGCCTGCCAGGGACGGCTCGTCGGCGTCGTGCACCTCGTCGTGCAGGCGCAACGGCTGGCCGGTGTCGGCGATACAGAAACCGCAGGCGACCGCTGCTGCCTTGTTGGCCCATTCCACGACGCCATCGACGTTGCAGACGATGGTCGCATCCGGGATGGCGTTCACCAGTGATTGCAGAAAGGCCCGGTCATCGCGCAGCGCCTGCTCGGCGTGGGCGGCCTGCACCAGTTGCGCGACGCGGTGGCGCAGCACGGCCCAGTGCACTGGCTTAGTGATGTACTCGTTGGCGCCGACGGCGAAGGCGCGATCGACCGAGGCGTCGTCGTCGTAGGTGGTGATCATGATGATGGGCAGCTTGGCGCCGCCGGGCAGGGCGCGGATGGCGGCGCAGACCGCGAAGCCGTCCATCTCGGGCATGGCCGCGTCCAGCAGGACGATGTCGGGCGGGTCGCTGCGCACGGCGTCCAGCGCGGCGCCGCCGTCGGCACAGAGGCGGGTGGCGAAGCCGAGCTTCTCGATGAAGCGCCCAATGGTCAGCCGGAGCACAGGATCGTCGTCGACGACGATGGCAGTGGGCTGATCTGTTCGGCTGCCGCGACGTGCGCGGCCGCTCGCCGCCACGCGTCCTTCGTCGCCGTTGTCGTCTGTTGTTTCGGGGGTACTCAAGCCTGTCTCGCCCTCGCCCGGGTGGCGGGCGCCGCGGTTGGGCGCTGTTGGAGCGCCCGCAATGCCTCGTCGGCCTGCGCTGCCTCCATCTCGATGCGTGCAAGCAGCGCCGGCGCTTGACTCAGATCGCCAGCCGTGGCGGCAGACTCCAGTTGTCGTGCGGTCGCGGTCAGCTGCCGTGCGCCGAAGTTGGAGACGGAGCCGGCGAGGGTGTGCGCAATCATACGCACCTGCTCGACGTCGCCGGCCTTGATGGCGATGCCGAGTTTGTCCACGCGCAGCGGCAAGTCGGCCAGCACCGCCGCCACGACCTCGTCGATGTCGCCGAGTGCGGCGCGCAGGCTGTCGATGACGGCCGCGTCCAGCGCCGGGCGATCGTCTGGCGCGTTGGGCGTGGTCGCGGCATCCGGGGCCGTGGCGGTGTCGATCGACGCCTTGTCGGCGCCGCGCCACCAATGCTCCAGCGCCTTGTACAGCGCCGGTGTGCGCACCGGCTTGGACAGATAGTCGTCCATGCCGGCGGCGAGACAGCGCTCGCGCTCTGCCGGGATCGCATGGGCAGTGAGCGCCACCACCACTTGGTGCTGTTCCGGCGCCTCGCGCGCGCGCAGTGCCTGCGTGGCGGTGAGGCCGTCCATGACCGGCATCTCGCAATCCATGAGTACGATGTCGAAGCGGTTGTCGCCGTCGAGCCGCTCCAGGGCCTCGGCGCCGTTGTCGGCGAGCTCCACCGAGCAGCCGGCCCGCTCCAGCAGGCGGCTGATGACCTCCTGGTTGACGGGGTTGTCCTCCACCGCGAGGATGCGGCAACCAATAAAGCGTGTGGCCAGCTCCGGCTCCCGCGGCCGCACGGCCTCGCCCGGGTCGCCGCCGGCGCTGAGCAGCCGCAGTATGGCGTCCAGCACCTGTTGCCGACGCAGCGGTTTCAGCAGGCGGATGGCGTCCGTGGTCATGCTGCGGTCATCGGCGCTGTCGTCCATCGATGTCTGCAGTATGACCTTGATACGCGCCAGCGCCGGTTCCGCTTGCATCTCGGCCAAGACCTGGATGCCGTCGATGCCGGGCATCATGCGGTCCAACAGCATCAACGCGTAGGCGTCTGCGGCGGCCTCGGCCGCACGGCAGAGGGCGAGCGCGTGCGCGCCGCTCTCGGCCTCGTCGACGCGCATGCCCCAGGTGTCGCAGAGGCCCTTGAGGTAGATCCGGTTGGTGGTGTTGTCGTCCACCACCAGCACCCTGGTGCCGGCAAGTGCCGCCACGCCGCTGTTGATCCAGGGCGAAGTCGCCGGGTCATCGTGGCAGGGCAGTTGCAACGAGAAGCCGAATTTGCTGCCGTGACCGGGCGTCGATTCGACCTCTAGCGCGCCGCCCATCATTTGTACCAGCTGGTTGGAGATGGCGAGACCCAGACCGGTGCCGCCGAAGCGCCGCGTGGTGGAGCCATCGGCCTGGGCGAAGGCCTCGAAGATATGCTGCTGCTGCTCCGGGGCGATGCCGATGCCGGTGTCGCGCACGC
>CAZOUC010000410.1:0-2925 GCA_964582825.1 uncultured Enterobacteriaceae bacterium
CTGTTCGCCGAGGCGGGCAGCGGCTTTGCCGCGCACGCGGAACGCTTGAAGCAGGTTGGCGGGTAGACCGACGACGGCGTTGCCGCGGCCCCGGTAAACGCCGGGGTCGGCATTGCCGGTCGATCGGCGTGTCGCGTGCTAGCATTCCCGGCAGCCTGGACCGGCCGACGGAGCGCGCCAATGCACGAGCCACCGATTCTCTTCACGCACCCCTGGTCCCGGGGGCGCATCGTACGCTGGATGCTCGAGGAAGTCGGCGAGCCCTACGAGGTCGCGCCGATCCAGTACGGAGCGGCCATGAAGTCGGCCGACTACCGCGCGATCAACCCGATGGGCAAGGTGCCGGCGCTGCGCCACGGCGCGCGCGTTGTCACCGAATGTCCGGCGATCTGCGCCTACCTGGCGGATGCCTTTGCGCAGGCGGGTCTGGCGCCCGGCCCGGCCGACCGGGCCGACTATTACCGCTGGCTGTTCTTCTGTGCCGGACCGCTCGAGGCGGCGGTCGTGACGACCGCGATGCATTTCGAGGTGCCGGATGACCAGCAGGCGATGGCCGGGTGGGGCAGTCTGGGTCTGGTGCTCGACACGCTCGAGCAGTGCCTAACGGAGCGGGAGTTCGTGGCCGGCGCCTCGTTCACGGCAGCGGACCTGTACCTGGCCGCGCAACTCGGCTGGGGCATGCGTTTTGGAACCATCGATGAACGACCGGCCTTTGGTCGATACTTCGAGCGCATGAGCGGGCGGGAAGCTTACGTACGTGCCAACGAGAAGGACGATCTGCTGGCCGCACAGCTCGAGGCGCAGGGCGGCTGAGGCCAGGTCAGCGAACAAACCGGGACGCCGGTCCGGCCGGCGCCCCGCGGGTGGATCAGATCGGCGACAGCAGACGCGGATCGGTGACCAGCTGACGTACCCCGTGGGCCTTGGACTCGTCGAAGGCGTTCTTCTCACACCATCGAGCAGAGGTTTCGGTTTTTACGATCGTTTGAGTCAGCTTTTTCTCCTTGTGCGGTGGTAGTGCGGCTATAGACTATTCGCGGATTTTCAACCGACGAGGTCAATTCCATGACAACCTGGAATGTTTCCAGCGCTCTCTTCAGCCGTAACCTTAAACTGTCTGCTGCATTCGTCGCCGCCACGGTCGTCGCCCCGATGGTGCACGCCGACGAGTTCGCCGATCACGTCAGCTTCCTGCCGGACGGTCCGATGATCACCAAGGAGGATGTGCAGAAAGCCCAGAAGGCATGGGGTGATGCCGTCGTGGCGATCGGCAAGGCCAAGAAGAATGCACCCGCCGTCGCTGAAAATGCAGCACGGACCGCATACGCTTTCGACCTGGGTCCGATCCAGTTCAAACCGACCCTTGCCGCCGAAACGCCGTTCCGCCCGGATCTGGAAGGTACCCTCAGCTACTTCGTGTCGGGCAATGACAAGTTCGCCGAAGACTCCGGTTTCGCGCTGCGCCCCTGGTCCAAGGTCCGGTTCGACAACCACACGGTGAAGATGCACGGCAATGTCGCCATCGCTATGGGCCACTACTACTTCACCGGCCCGGATGGTAATGAGACCAAGGTGGAGTACACCAAGGGCTACGTGAAGACGCCGGACGAGCGTGTGCTGATCTTCCTGCAGGATTCGTCGCTGCCCTACCAGCCCTGACGGCCACTCGGATCAACACGATTCGACTGCCCTTCCTGGCACAGCAAACGCCCCGCCGACGCGGGGCGTTTTTTTTGCGCCGGCTCCTGGCGAAACCTTGATCCAACTGCTGGTACCACGGCTGCGCGCGCGCTCACAATAGCCGTAAAGACATGTCAACCGCTCGTCGAGAGGGCGACCGGTCATGATCGAGATTCGCATCCACGGCAGGGGCGGCCAGGGTGGCGTCACCCTCGCCAAGCTGATTGCCACGGCGCGCTTTCTCGAAGGACAGTCGGTGCAGGCGTTCGGTCTGTACGCCGCGGAGCGATCCGGCGCGCCGATCCAGGCTTTCTGCCGGTTCGACACCGAGCCGATCCGCAACCGCAACCAGATCTACCACCCCGATCATGTCGTCGTACTCGATCCGACCCTGCTCGGGCCGCTCATAGCAACGGGCCTGAAGGCGGGCGGCTGGATCCTCGTCAACGCCACGCAGACGCCGGATGAACTCGCCGCTGCGTTTCCCGCCAATCGCCTGGCGACGGTCGACGCGACAGCCATTGCGCGTCGTCACGGCCTGGGTACGCGCAGCGTGCCGATCGTCAACACGCCACTGGCGGGTGCCGCCGCCCGCCTGCTGGACATGCCGATCGAGCACATGCTGGCGGCGCTCGAACACCTGGGCTTTGCCGACGGCAACCGTGCGGCGGCCGCGGAGGCCTACGACGCGCTGCGCGTCGGTCCCGCACCGCAAGCGACCCCGGTCGGTGCCGGCACCGAGGCGACACCCGCTCCGGAAGGGCGCGGGCCGAGCCTGGTCGCCGGCGCCGGCGCGACGCCGCCGAGCCTGAAGACCGGCCAGTGGGCGACGGAACAGCCCCACCGGCAGCATTGGATTCCACCCTGCAACGACGTCTGTCCGGCCGGCAACGACGTGCAGGGCTTTGTGGCGGCGTTGGCGCGGGACCGCGTCGACGAGGCCCTCGAGATCCTGCTGCGCACCACGCCGTTTCCCGCCGTGTGCGGCCGCGCCTGCCCGGCCCCCTGCGTGACCGCCTGCAATCGCAAGGCGCTCGACGAGCCGGTCAACGTGCCCGAACTCGAACGCTACGCCGGCGATCACGGTGCCGCGACGCCGGAGGTCGAAGCCGCCCGCGACGAGCAGATCGCCGTGATCGGCTCCGGCCCGGCCGGACTGACGGCCGCCTTTCACCTGGCACGGCGCGGCTACCGCGTCAGCCTGTTCGAGGCGGGCGTCGGGATCGGCGGCCTGCTCAGCAGCGC
>CAZOUC010000411.1:0-2922 GCA_964582825.1 uncultured Enterobacteriaceae bacterium
AACAGCCTGGTCGGCAGCGCCAGCGGCGACCGCGTCGGCCAACTCGCGACCAGCCTCGGCTCCGGCCGCTGGCTGTTCCAGTCGCCCGACTGGAATGGCGAGCGCGGCGCCATCACGCCCTTCGACGCGATCAACGACCCGCTGCCGGCCGGTGCCGTGGACGGCAACAACAGCCTGCTCGGCGCCGCGAGCGGGGATCGCTTCGGTGAATCGGTTTCGGCAATCGACTTCAGCCTCGGCCGGGCGCTGATCCGCGCCAGCGGCGCGACCGTGGGCGGCCTGGCCAACGCCGGCCGCCTGTTCGTCTACACCTTCGGCTCCGGCGGCGGCGGCGGTGGTGGCGGCGGCGGTACGCCGATCGGTGACGTGCTGTTCGGCAACTCGCCCGGCTCGGACATCGTGCTGTTCGCAGACGACATCCTCGCCACCCTGAATACCGGCACCAACCTGCAGCTGCAGGCCAACAACGACATCACCGTCAACGCCGCGCTGGTCGCCGACAATCCGAACGGCGACGGCGGTGACCTGAGCCTGCTGGCGGGCCGCAGTATTCTGATCAACGCCGACATCACCACCGACAACGGCGACTTCTTCGCCACCGCCAACGCCAGCGCCGCGGACGGTGTCGTCGACGCGTTCCGCGAGGCGGGTCCGGCCGACTTCCGGTTCAGCAGCGCGGTGATCAACACCGGCAGCGGCATCCTGCAGCTGCTGGTCGACGACGGGGCGGGGCTGAGCAACAACGAGCCCGGCGAGTTCGTCTTCGGCGGTGTGTTCGGCGGTGACGTCCGCATCGGCTACAACGCCCCGGGCGGCGTCCCCAACACGGCGTTCTTCAATGTCGGCACCGGCGGCATCATCACCATCATCTCCGACTTCACCAATACCGGCACGCTCGACCTGAATCCCGACTCGACCCTGGCGGTGCAAGGCACCTTCACCAACCTCGGCACGATCCAGGGCGACGGCACCGTGCAGACGGTCGAACTGATCAACAACGGCGTCATCCAGCCCGGCGAGTCGCCCGGCACGCTGACCGTCGACGGCGACCTGACGCTCGGGCCCGACGGCGAACTGCGCTTCGACATAGAAGGCCTGAGCCCCCGCGGCGGCCAGGGCGGTTACGACCTGCTGATCGTCACCGGCAACGTCAATCTCGACGGCAGCATCAGCATCGACGTGCAGGCCTTCCCGGACGTAGTCGACGGCGATCGTTTCGAGTTCATCGACGCGCAGGGCACCATGACGGGCCAGTTCGCCGCCACCGATTTCCTGGGCGGCGACTTCGAACTCGGCATCGACACCACGAGCGCGGCCCCGAACAGCCTGCTGGTGGCGACCTTCCTGCCCGCCGCCACGCCGCCGCCGACGCCCGATCCGGATCCCACGCCGCCGCCGACGCCCGGTCCGGACCCCACGCCGCCGACCCCGCCGGACGCGCAGGAGCAGCAGGCGATCCGGACCCCGCAGAACGAGGTGACCCTGCTCGTCGAGGACAGCGGCCCCAGCGAGGTGCTCGATCCCGAGCTCGGCAACCAGTCCGACGACGATGACGAGTCGCGCGCCGACGCCGGGGCAAGCGAGGGCGCCGAGCCCGGCGATACGCCGTACGAGGAGCTCGAGGAATGCTGAGGCAACTGGCCGCCATCGCGCTGGGTACGGCGCTGACGCTCGTTGGCGTGGCCGGGGCCGATGCGCAGCAACCCGTCGCCACGGTCGAGTTCGTGCAGGGCTCGGTCGTCGCGCGGACCGACGGCGGGGCCGGCCTGCGCGTACTGGGTCGCGAATCGCGCCTCTACGTCGGCGACAACGTCCAGACCGCATCGAATGATCGCAGCTTCGCGATCCTGCGCTTCGTCGACGGCAGCAAGGTCACGATCCGGCCCGACTCGAGCTTTTCCGTGCTCGACTACGTCGGCGAGGGACCCGAAGCGCGGGCCCGCTTCGGCCTGTTCGAAGGCGGCGTCCAGGCTGCCAGCGGCGAGATCGCCCGACTGGGCCGCGAGCGCCACGAGGTCGTGGCCGGCGACTCGGTGGTGCGCCTCGAAGCCGATTCCCAGATGCAGATCCGCCTGTGCGAGACCGACTGCGCCGAGGAAGGGGCTCGCCTGGCCCCGGTCGATATCAGCACCATGGACACGGTCCATGGCAAGGCCTTCGAGGTCGAGCCGCTGGTCCGGGCACGCTGGCAGCCCACGGTCGAGAGCCGGGAAGAAGAAGGCAAGGACGACACCGGGCCCGCCCCTGCCGAACCGATCGAGCGCGCCCTCGAGCCGAGTGCGCCGGTGTACGGCAACGACTCGGTCGAGACCGACGAGTCCGGCCACACGCTACTGGTGTTTCGTGATGGCGGGCGCATTTCTCTGGAACCCGGCTCGGAGTTCCTGGTGCGGGACTACGAGTGGGATGAAGAAACCGAATCCGGCGCTATGGCCATGGAACTGGTCCGGGGCGGCCTGCGCATGCTGTCCGGGGCGATCAGGGACGAGGTCGAGATCCGTCAGGAGAATTCGGCCGTGATGGGCCTGCGCGGCACCCTGTTCGACTGTTTCTGCGTCGGCGATACCTGCAGTACCGCCAGCGCCCGGGATACGCTGCCCGACGGCTCGACGCCGGGCCTGTACTGCCTGGTCCGTGAAGACCCCCGGCCGGAAGCCACGGAGCAGGGCATCGCACTGGTCAACAACGCGACCGGGCCGGACGATCCTTTCGAAGTGCTGCCCGGGCAGGTGGCCTATACCGCCAATTTCAACACGATGCCGATCCTGCTGCCGGAGATTCCGGACATCTTCAACCAGGCGGTATCGCCGCGTCCCGACACCCGCGACGTCGACATGGACGAGTTGTTCGGCGCGGAAGCGCGCGACGGCTCGGATCCCGGTCTCTACCTGCTGGTCACCGCCGGGGGCGGCAGCGTCAGCC
>CAZOUC010000412.1:0-2439 GCA_964582825.1 uncultured Enterobacteriaceae bacterium
GAATGAGAGATACAAGCAACTCTTCCATACCCACGAGCTGCCGCGCGAGCGCGTCGCGCTCGTGCAGGAACACGGGTCTGCCCAGCTCGGCCGCGAGTGCGAGCTGCGCATCGAAGGCGCGCTCCTGGTCCTCGGGGCTCGAGAAATTGCGGAAAAAGTCGAGTCCGGTCTCGCCGACCGCACAGGCGGCCGGGTGCTGCAGCAGTTCGCGCAGGCGCGCCACGGCGCCGGCGTCGCAGGAAGCCGCCTCGTGCGGGTGAATGCCCACGGTCGCCCTGAGCTGCCGCGGGAAGCGCTCGCACAGTTCGAGCGCTGTCGCGCTGGCCGCGACACTGGTGCCGGTCACCACCAGTCGGTGCACGCCGGCCCCGGCGGCGCGCTCGAGCACCGCTTCCAGGTCGTCCTGGAAAACCGGATTGCTCAGGTTGACGCCGATATCGACCAGGGAGGCCGGCATCAATCCGGCATCTCGGCGTAGCTGAGCATGATCTCGTCGGCCCACTTGACCGCATCGAGGTAGGCGTCTTCGGCGCTCGACTTGTCGATACCCGCCGCCTCGAGGCGTTGCCAGTCGACGCGGTCCCAGTCGGCCCGCTCGAAGTGGATCACGGTGGCGAGCAGCAGGCCCGGCAGGCCTTCGTGGTGCAGGATCGTCGCCTGCAGGTCGGGACTGGGCTGCAGCGTGGCGATCACCTCGTCCAGAGGCTGGTCGAAGTAGGCGTCCAGCATCGACAGCATGCCGGCGGTGAAGCAGCGCTCGGGCTCGACGCCGCTCCCGTGCCGGGCCAGGCCTTCGCAGAAGCGGGCACGCACCAGGGTCGCCAGGGTCAGCGCGGGCGGTTTCTCGCCCAGGTTGCTCAGCGACAGCAGCACGATCCAGCTGCGGGTGCGCTGCAGGCCCAGGAAACTGACCGCGTGCTGCAGGGTTTCGATCGGCGTGACCGGGCGGTACATCGCCGAATTGACCAGGCGCAGCAGCTTGTAGCTGAGGATCGGGTCGGCCGCCACCGTGCGTGCCAGCTCCGGGACTTCGACCTCGGCCCGGTTGACCTGCTGCAGCAGGCGCAGCAGGGTCTGCTGGCTCTCGCCGGCACGTCGTCCCTTGATCACCTGCGGCCGGCACAGGAAGAAGCCCTGGTACATGTCGAAGCCGAGATTGACGCAATGGTCGTACATCTCGTGCGACTCGATCTTCTCGGCGAGCAGCCTGGCCGGGTAGCCCCGCAGGTACTCGAGGTGTTGTTCGAGTTCGTCACCGCGGAGGTCGAGCACGTCGAGCTTGACGATGTCCGCGACGGACAGCAGGCCGTCGATGCTGATGCCGCGACGGAAGTCGTCGAGGGCAATACGGAATCCGGCGTCCTTGAGCTTGTGAATGCCGGCCAGCAACTCGTCCGTCAGCTGCACCGTTTCCAGCACTTCGATGACCAGCTTGTCCGGGCTGAACGGTGGCGGGTTGATGATCAGCTGCGGGGTGAAGTTGATGAACGCCGGCTTGTCGCCCAGTACGTCCTCGATCGCCATCTCGTTGAAGGCGTTGACGAGCACCCGTGAGCTGGCCGCGTCGCCGTCGTGGTGGTCGCCGCCGCCGGTCTCGCTGGCACGGTACAGGAGTTCGTAGGCGACGATCGATTGCGCCCCATCGAAGATGGGCTGACGGGCGAACAGTACCGGGTGCTGCGGGGCCATCTCGTTTGCAGGGGCAGCCTGACGGGGCCCGCAGTATACCGGTTCGCGGCGTCGGAGGCAGTGCTCAGGGTGCCGCGGCGACGGGCACGATGCGGCGCTCCCGCTCGTAGACCAGCGGTTGATCGCGTCCGAGCCGGTAGCCGTAGATCACCGCGAAGGCGAGTACGTTCTGCACGTAACGGCGCGTTTCGTAGAACGGCATCGTCTCGACGAACACGTCGTGGTCGACCGGCTCGGGCAGTCGCGCCAGCCAGCTCCGGACCCGGTTCGGTCCGGCGTTGTAGGCGGCCGCCGCGAGGATGCGGTTGTCGGTGAAGTCGTCGAGCAACTGGTCGAGGTAGCGGCTGCCGAGCAGCACGTTGGTCTCGGCCTGCAGCAACTGGTGCCAGCCGCCGTACCTTACGCCGAGGCGCCGCGCCGTATCGCGCGCGGTGCTCGGCAACAGCTGCATCAGGCCGAGCGCACCCGCCGGCGAGCGGGCGTCGACACCGAACGCGCTCTCCTGGCGCGCAATCGCGAACAGGAACGGCTCGGCGATTGCCGTTTGCCGGCTCGCCGCGAGCAGGGTGTCGGCATAGGCGAGCGGGAAGCGCAGTTCCAGGGCGTCCCAGTACTGGGCGTCGATCATCGCGAAGATGGCCTGGTGATGCCAGGACCAGCGAGCCGCGAGCGCGCCAGCAGCCAGCAGGTCTTCCGCCCCGCGCTCGCGCAGTGCGCTGCGCCACTCGCGCCGGGCGTCGTGCAGCATAC
>CAZOUC010000412.1:2449-2893 GCA_964582825.1 uncultured Enterobacteriaceae bacterium
CCCGCGCCCGCACGACGGCCGGTTCCCGCTCGAGTGCCTGCAGGCGGTCCGGCGCGACCTGCACGGGCCGGTGACGCATCGCGTAGTCACGCTGCAGCCGGTCCGCGGCCAGAAAGCCGTAATAGCTGCGCTCGTCGGACAGGGCGGCGAATTCCGCGCTGTCCGCATCCCGGGAGCCGTCCAGGGTGACCACGGCGCGTTCCCGCCAGTAGCGCCAGCGCGGGTCCGTGGCGGCGTCAGGCATCCGGTCGATCTGCTCGGCGGCCAGGTCCCAGTGCGCCAGGGCCAGCGCCAGCCGGGTCCGCATGGCCGTCGTCGCCTCGGCGTCGCTGTCGTTCGGGCGCGCCAGGGTCCAGTTCAGGGCCTCGTGCAGCGACTCGCTGGCCAGCCAGGCGGTGATGCGCAGATGCAGGCGGTCGCGGTCGCCGGGCTCGAGACGGTCGG
>CAZOUC010000413.1:0-2892 GCA_964582825.1 uncultured Enterobacteriaceae bacterium
GCCGCGCGCGGGACTCGACCCGGCCACGCTCGACCTGGTCGCGCGCTGCGAGCGCATTCTGTACATCAGCTGCAATCCGCAGTCGATGCGCGATAACCTGACCAGTCTGGACGGGCGCTGGCGGATTCGCCGCCTCGCGCTGTTCGATCAGTTTCCGTTCACCCCGCACATCGAGGCGGGGCTGCTGCTGAGCCGAGAGGAGAATTCCGCATGAATACCGATGACGCGATGGAAGCCGAAGAGATTGCACAGGAGCTGGGGACCCTGCCCGACTGGCGCCTGCGCAACGGCAAGCTCTATCGCCAGTTCGCGTTCCCGGACTTCGTCGCCGCGTTCGGTTTCATGAGCCGCGCGGCGCTGCTCGCCGAAAAGGCCGATCACCACCCGGAGTGGAGCAACGTGTACAACCGCGTCGAGGTGTACCTGACGACCCACGACGCCGGCGGCATCACCGCGCGCGACTTCGCCCTGGCGCGCGCCATGCAAGCCCTGGTCTGAACGCCGGCGCGACACTCAGTCGACCAGCACGCCTTCACGCAGCAGGCGCCGGCCGAGCACCGCGTCGAGCTCGGCCAGGTCCTCGGCACGCAGCTCGATGTGACGCAGGGCGAGGCTTTCGTAACGGCGCTTGCGGCCGAGCGCGGCGGACAGTTCCCCCTGGGCGGCGGTCTCGCCCCAGTAGTCGATGTACAGCTGCTCGGCCGGCAGGTAGAAGTCGCCGTAATGCGATTCCTCGCCGGGCAGGCGGTGTTGGCAGGCGTGCGCCAGACCCGCCAGGTACAGCCACTCGCAGATCCGCCAGTGCGCGAGCGACTCGTGTCGATGCCCGTCGATACAGCAGTAGGTCGCCGGCTCGCGCGCCGCGGACGCGAACAGGTCCCCGGCCTCGCCCGCCGCCTCGTCGTCGGTGCCCGGCAGATGCAGCGGCGCCAGCGCCGCGACCCGCTGCTGCAGGGCGGCCGACTCGACGATTTCCCGTGGCCAGCTCACGTCCGGGATCCCCGTAGCCGGATCCTCGAACTGCTGGCCGTGCAGGCGGCGCCCGGCCTCGGTCAGCACCCAACCGCGCCGCGCGGGACGTATCCAGCCCAGTTCGCGCAGCAGCAGGCGACAGCGACGCGGGCCGAGGTCGAGCTGGTGCGCGAGCGTCTCGAGTCCCAGGCGCTGAGCCTCGGGATCCGAAGTGAAGATGCGGTGCTCGACGATGTCCTCGGGCCAGCCGATGTAGGTGCCGAAGCGTTCGCTGTCGATGTAGCGCCCGCCCTCGAACTCGCCTTTTGCCGTCAGGCGCCAGCCGTCGGCACCACGCGTTATCCAGCCGCGGCGCTGCAGGAGATTGAACAGGGTTGCCGTCGGAATCTGCAGGCGCCGGCTCAGTTCGGTCGAGGAAATCCGCCGGCTCATGGCGCCCTCCAGGCCTCCGCAGTTGTCCACATTTTCTGTGCATAAGTCTGAGGATAAATGCTGAGTATCGTGCCCTGATCGGCACGGTTACTACAGCTTTGTTAAATTGCTCAGATTTTAACCAAGTATGAATTAATCTAGTTTAATCAATAATTTACGTAGAATATTTAAAGATGAATATAAGCCCGATGACGAATTTGTGACGAATATAAGCGCCGCCGGATTTTTGTGCATAACATTTCAGTCGGAAGCCGTTTCCGGCTCTTCCAATGCGGTCATATATCTGTTAAGCAGCGCCTCGTAGAGCCGGTCCGGGAAGTCGCTCCGGCTGCTGTCGAGGGCGGCGCAGAGCTCGGAGAGGTGTTCGTTGTCCTCCCTGCCGAGCCAGATCTTGCGGTAACTGCCGTCCTGGTAGCCGTGATCCTGGCGGAAGAAGTTGAGCACGTTCTTGCCGACGTAGCGCCGGAACAGTTCCGTTTCGTCGAGTCCGCCGGCCTCGAGCAGGCGCCAGAATCGCCGTACGCAGAACCGGCGGGTGGTGAGCGCGTGGGCGGCCAGGTCCTCGACGGCTTCCCGCAGCGGCATTCCGGGCAGCGGCCCGCGCTGCAGATCCGCCTGCATGCCGGCGGCGATGGCGTCGATCGGGGTGGCCGTGTCGAACAGCATGCTCATGCCGAAGTGCCAGATGTCGACGATCTCGAGACGGACCTGCTCCATGTCCGGCTGCTGGCGCTTCCACCACTTGTACCCGTAGTGCTCGAGCAGTTCGCCGCACTCGATCCACAGGGCGCGGTACCAGGCGAAGTCCTGGTCGATCCACTCCGGGTGCACGCGACGGTTCATGCGGTCCTGCATCTCGAGCATCACGGCGAATTGCTGTTGCATACGGCGGTCCCCGTTCCTGTGCTGTGCTGCGGCACCGATGGTACACGAGGCGCTTCCCCTGCACGTAGATACTGTATATATTTACAGTTGTATGCGCAAGCTCAGCCCGCTCGATGAACTGCTGCGCCGGCCCGACCTGTGGCGTGCCGGCGCCGCCGCCAATGACCGCCAGGACGTCCTGCCGACCGGCCACGAGCTGTTGGACACGGCCTTGCACTACGGCGGCTGGCCGCGCGCGGCGCTCACCGAACTGCTCGGCGACGGCTGCGGATTCGGCGAGCAGGAACTGCTGCTGCCAGCCCTGCGTCACTGCAGCCGGGACCGACGCTGGCTGTTGTTCCTGGCACCGCCCGCCCTGCCCTACGCGCCGGCCCTGGCCGCCGCCGGCGTGCGGCTCGAACGCCTGGTGGTGGCGCGGCCAGGCCAGCTCGACGCCCTGCTGTGGTGCGCCGAGCAGGCCCTGCGCTCCGGCAGCTGCAGCGCTCTGCTCGGCTGGCTGCCGGCAGCGAACCCGGGCTACGCGCAGCTGCGCCGCCTGCAGCTGGCCGCGCGGGACGGCGACAGCCTGTGCTTCCTGTTCCGGCCGTCGCACAGCGCGGCGCA
>CAZOUC010000414.1:0-497 GCA_964582825.1 uncultured Enterobacteriaceae bacterium
GCGCCGGGTTCTGCCAGCCACTGCCGGGCATTGGAGCACGCTGATGAAGCAGGAATTCGTACTCGCCTGTGACGCCGACACCGCGCAGGCCACGCTCTCCGACCCCGACTTCATCGTGCAGCGCTCGCTCGACCTCGGGGAGCTGTCGGCAGAGGCCGAGGTCGAGGAGCGGGACGACGGCATCGTGGTCACCCAGTGGCGGCGCGTGCAGCGCGACCTGCCGGCCGCGCTGCGCAAGGTGTTCAAGCCCGAGCAGGCCATGACGGTGACGGAAACCTGGTCCGCCTACGACGACGGCAGCTGGTCCTGTGAGCAGGTCGTCGACATCGAAGGCCAGCCGGTGACGATCCACGGTGAGATCGAGATCGAACCGGCGGAGGCAGGCTGCGTCTACTGCATCGAGCAGCGGGCCAAAGTCGGCATCCCGATACTCGGTCGCACGGTCGAGCGCTACGTTCTGGGCGAGGCGAAGACGACCGTCGCGCGGGAGACCGAGT
>CAZOUC010000414.1:507-2334 GCA_964582825.1 uncultured Enterobacteriaceae bacterium
ACCGAGTACCTGCAGCAGGTCGTCGGTGACGGATGATGCCGGTCACGGGTCGCCAGGATTGGCCGTCGCGGAGGTGTCAGCGTGCAGGTCGGGTCTTCGGGCGCCCTGGTCGTCAGGATGTCGCCGACCGCGCGGGCTGGTGCTGTCTGATCGAACGTTTCCGGCTGACGCCCCCGGATCCCGCCCTGTCCCCACCGGGAGCGGAACCGCTTGCGGAGGACGCGTAGGTGGCTCGCGTGACGATCGCGGCGGCCGAGGCGGCACTCGCGGGCGCCGCCGGTCCCTTCGCCGAGCTGTTCCGTCACGGGTCACTGGCCGTCGAGTACTACCGGCCGGATGGCCGGGACGAGCAGCAACCGCACACGCGCGACGAAGTCTACGTGGTGGTATCGGGTTCGGGGCAATTCCTCAACGCCGGCGAGCAGCACCCGTTCGAGCCCGGCGATGTCCTGTTCGTCGCGGCGGGCGCCGAGCACCGGTTCGTCGAATTCAGCGAAGACTTTGCCACCTGGGTGTTCTTTTTCGGCCCCGAAGGTGGCGAAGGGGGCTGATGCGCTCCGGGCGCCTATGTGTGCTGTGGAGGTGGTGGCTACGGGTGGACTTGAACCACCGACCCCAGCATTATGAGTGCTGTGCTCTAACCAGCTGAGCTACGTAGCCATCGGGAGGAGCGCGAATTCTCGGCTCCGCGCCCGGGGCTGTCAAGGGAAGTAATGCGCATGCACGGCGCGGGTCGTGCGGCGCCGAAGACCGGTAAGCTGTCGTCGAAACGAGCGTGGTCCCGGCGTTGCGCCGCGCTCCGGTAGCAAGACAGCGCCATTACACGGAGGATTGTCGATGAGTGTCATCCAGTCTCGCCGGGTCGTCCCGGGCTCCGTGGTGCGTTGATCCGCCCAGTAGAACCCTCTCCGACCCGGTCCTGAACCGGGGCTCCAGCCCCTGATCTTTCACCGCATGACGCGTCGGCGTCAGGGGTAATCGCAATGACGAATCACGTACTGGGTCGCCTGGGCTGGCGGCCGTTCTTTCAACAGCAACTGCCGCTCGAGGACCGGGACACGCTGCGCCCGGTGCGCGTGGTCGAGCAGCACCGCAGCCGGTTGGTGGTGGCCGGAGAGAGTGGCGACGAGGACGTCGCCGTAGACCACTCGCTGCCGGCGGTGACCGTCGGTGACTGGCTGTTGCTGACGCCCGCCGGGCGCGTCGACCGGGTCCTGGAGCGAGCGACCTGCTTTCGCCGCAAGGCGGCGGGAACGCGGGTGCAGGAGCAGCTGATCGCCGCCAACGTGGACACCGCCTTCGTGCTCTGTTCGCTGAACGAGGACTTCAACCTGAGCCGCATCGAGCGCTTTCTGAGCCTGGTGCGCGAGGCCGGCGCGGAGGCGGTGGTGGTGCTGAGCAAGGCCGACCTGTGCGGCACCACGGAGGACGCGATGGCCGCGGTGCAGGCGCTGGACCCGCGCCTGTGCGTGGTCGCCGTGGACTGCCGCAGCGCCGCCGGGGTGGCGCCGTTGCTGCCCTGGTGCCTGCCCGGCGACACCGTGGCGATGCTGGGCTCGTCCGGTACCGGCAAGTCGACGCTGACCAACACCCTGCTCGGCGAGGTTCGCCAGCGCACCCAGGCGATCCGCGAGGACGACGCCAAGGGCCGCCACACCACCACTCATCGAGCGCTGCTGGCCGGGGCGGGGGTGTGCTGCTGCTGGACACGCCGGGCATGCGTGAATTGCAGCTGGCCGACTGTGCCGACGGCGTGGCCGCGGTGTTCGCCGACATCGAATCGCTGGCCGAAGGCTGCCGCTTCGGCGACTGCGGGCACGACACCGA
>CAZOUC010000414.1:2344-2885 GCA_964582825.1 uncultured Enterobacteriaceae bacterium
AGCCGGGCTGTGCGGTGCAGGCGGCGCTGGTGTCCGGTGCGCTTGAGGAACGGCGGCTGCGCAATTACCGCAAGCTGCTGCGCGAGCAGGCGCAGAACGCAGCCAGCCTCGCGGAAAAGCGCGCCGCCTCGCGGCGCCTCGGCAAGATGTACCGCCGCGCCACGGCGGAGCGCAAGGCGCGGCAGGACGCGGGCAGCTGATTCGCCGGCGGCGTCATCCATTCGCCGGTTGTTTGCGTCCAAGGAACAGGACGCACCGATTCCGGTGCGGCATGCCTTGACGCAACGAGGAGGGATGACGATGCCCACGGTTCTGAACGCTGTCGGTCTCGGCGCACTGCTGGTGCTGCTGGGCGGGGCGCAGCTGGCAGTGGCGGGCGATGCGTCGCACAGCCCGCGATGCGTGGCTCTGGATTCTCGGCAATGTCGCCGCTGGCATGGTCTTCAGTGGTTTGTTGTTGCAGAACAGCCCGCAGGATGGTCATTTGCTGCTCTCGCTGTTGCTGTGGGCGGGTGCCGTGATTGCCCAAAGCTTGATTACG
>CAZOUC010000415.1:0-564 GCA_964582825.1 uncultured Enterobacteriaceae bacterium
GTACACGCTCGAATGGCATCCGGATCCGGCGTCGCGGCTCGACGACCTGGTCGCGCTGCGCGAGAGCCTGGTGCCGCGCATCGGCCTGGTGCTGGCCCTGTGCCTGCTGCCGATGCTGCTGTTCCTGCAGCACATGCGCCGACCTTTCCGCAAGCTCGCGACGGTACTGCAGCAGTTTCAGAGTGGCGATTACCGCAGATCCGAGCTCGACTTCGAATACGAGGAGTTTGCCGAGGTCAGCCAGCTGCTGTCATCGATGGGACAGAAGATCTCGCAGCAGATCGGCAGCCTGCGCGAACTCAACCAGCAGCTCGAGCAGCGGGTCGAGGAGCAGACGCGGGAGTTGCGCGAAACACTCGAAACGCTGCGCCAGGACAGTCGCGCCTTCCAGGGCATGGTGATGCTCGGCATCGAGCTGCACGAGTACCGGGCCTACGACACCCTCGTCGATTCAGGTATCCGCCAGCTGCAGGCCCTGTTCGGCGACCTGCGTCTGGCGGTGATCCTGCGCGAGACGCCCTGGCACCGCGGCCACGCCCGCGCGCTGGGAATCGGTGACGAGGT
>CAZOUC010000415.1:574-2855 GCA_964582825.1 uncultured Enterobacteriaceae bacterium
GAGGTGCTCGCCGAACTCGCCGTGCAGAGCTGCGAACCGCTACTCGACGCGGACGCGCGCCAGCTTTCCCACGCCGGACGCGACTACCGCCTGCTGCCGCTGCTGGGCGAGGGGCAGGAGCTGTGCGGTCACGTACTGATCGATGACGCGGATGCGGAGGGGCGTGTCTTCACCACGCTGCAACTGTTCGCACGACTGCTGGGCGCCGCCATCGAGAACCGGCACCTCAGCGACGAACTCCAGCGCCAGGCGCGCAGCGACGAGCTGACCGGCTTCGGCAACCGCAAGGCCTTCGACGAGGCCCTCGAGATGGCCCAGCACGACCTCCAACGCTATCCCGACAGCGGCTTCGGCCTGCTGGTCGTTGACGCCAACGGTCTGAAGCGGATCAATGATCGCTACGGGCACGCCGCCGGCGACGCCCTGATCTGCCGGGTTGCCGAAGCGCTGGGTGAGTGCTGCCGACGCACGGATCGCCTGTTCCGTATCGGCGGCGACGAGTTCGTGGTTCTCGCACTGCGCAGCGACCGCGCCAGCTGTGAGCAGCTGCGCGACCGCCTCGTAGAACACCAGAGCAGTGTCCGCCTGAGCCTGAGCACCGCATCCGGCGCGGTGGACGAGCCGGTGTCCTTCAGCGTCGGCTGCGCCGCCACCGACGAGGTCGACGTCGAGGCGCTGTTCAGGACGGCTGACGAACGGATGTACCAGCAAAAACAGGCACACTACCGGGACCGGTCTGACCGTGAATGACCCAGACCAGCGCCAGCAGTAGAGCCGCAGCGCCGCCCTGGTGCATCACGCCGGCCCCCAGCGGCACGCCGTTGACCAGGGTGTAGATGCCCAGCAGCACCTGGGCCAGGGTCAGCACGAACAGCAGCGCGGCCGCGTTGCGGCGCCGGGGTTCCGGGTCGCGGCGCAGCTGCAGCCAGTAGGCCAGCACCAGGCCCAGGAACAGCATCGCCAGCCAGCGGTGCACGAACTGCACGGTCACGGGATTGTGCACGAGATTGCCGAGCGCCAGGTGCGCCGCGTAGACGCCGTCGGCGACCCACTGATCGCCCATCTTGGGGAAGGTGTTGTACAGGTAGCCGGCTCGCAGACCGGCCACGAGCGCGCCGTATACGACCTGCACCACGGCGACGGCGAGCAGCAGACCGGCCAGCAGCTGATGCCCGGGACGCGGCGGCGGCATCGGCCTGCGACGCAGCGCCAGCAGCAGCCAGAACAGGTAGCACATGATCAGCAAGGCCAGGCACAGGTGCGCGGTCAGGCGCAGGTGACTGACCCGGGGCACGTCGATCAGTCCGCTCATGACCATGTACCAGCCCATCACGCCCTGGGCGCCGCCCAGCACCAGGGCGATCAGCAGGCGACGCTTGAGCACGGTGGACAGGCGGCCACGCAGCCAGAAATAAACCAGCGGCAGCACGAACACGAGGCCGATCACCCGCCCCAGCAGCCGGTGCACGTATTCCCAGAAGAAGATGCCCTTGTACTCCGCCAGAGTCATGGTCGGGAAGGTCTGCTGGAACTGCGGGTACTGCTGGTACTGCTCGAAGCTGCGCTGCCAGGCCTGTTCGCTGAGCGGCGGCAGCGTACCGAGCAGCGGCCGCCAGTCCACCATCGACAGGCCCGAATCGGTCAGCCGGGTGATGCCGCCGACGACGACCATCAGAAACACCAGGGCGATGCACAGCAGCAGCCAGCGGGCCACGCCGGCGTCGTAGCGGGGATCAGTCGTCCAGTCGGTCGGCATCGTCCTGCTGCTCCTGCGCGAGGTAGGCGTCGAGCCCCTTGCTCAGCTCGCCGTAACTGTACTCCGAAATGCGGTATCGCCACGGCGACAGGCGTACGTCGAGCGCTTCGACTTCGCCGCGCAGCGCGGCGTCCGCGTCGCCTGTATCGACTGCCGCGTCGACGGCGAGCCAGGGCTGCCCGTCCTCACGCCACACCGTGGCGGTCAGATGCAGGCCATCTTCAGTACGGTACCGGGTCACGGTTGGCTCAGCGGGCGGCCAGCCCGCGCCGCGCCGGGCGACGTCCTCGAACCGCAGGTTGAGCAGGGCCCGGACCGCGGAGTTGAGCACCGAGGCGTAGCGCAGCTCCCGCGCGGCGGGCAGGGATTCGACCACGAAGTCCGCGGCATCCCCGTCGGCCGGGCGGTACGCTTCGAACTCGCCGTCGGGTCCGCTGCGCCGGAAGCTCCGCACCCTGTCGTACTCGAGATCGAGCAGTTCCGTGTCCAGCCAGTCGGCGACGTCGAGCCCGACCTCGAGACGAC
>CAZOUC010000416.1:0-2851 GCA_964582825.1 uncultured Enterobacteriaceae bacterium
GGGATGTCGCTGTTTGCGTTTTCCGGCAGCGGCACCTGGTGCGGCGGAGCCGAGGTTCAATCGGAGTGACGGATTCCCGGTCCCCTCAGGGCTCCTCGTCCTCGCCGTCCGCCGGTGCCTCACCACGCCGGCCACCGGCGCCGCTGCGAAACGCCTGCCGCTCTTCCGGGCTCATCTGCTGCCAGCGCTCGCGCAGGCGCTGCTGCTGCTCCGGCGGCAGTTCCTGGAAACGCCGGCGCGCTTCGAGCAACTGGCGGCGCCGTTCGGGCGGCATGTCGCGCAGACGCTGCAGGTTGCGGCGCATTTCGCTACGCTGTTCCGCGTCCATACCCGACCACTGCTGCAGGCGCTCGCGCACCTGCTGCTGTCGCTCCGGCGGCAGCGATTGCCAGCGATCGACCCGGCGCAGCAACAGGTCCTGCTGCTGGACAGGCAACTGCGACCATTGTTCGCTCAGGGGCTCGAGCCACTCACGCTGGGTCTCGGTCAGGCCGTCCCAGGACGTACCCTCGGCCCAGGCCGGCTGCAGACCCAGCAGGGCAAGCGCCAGCAGCGCAGCAAGCAACCCCCGGTTAAAGCTCACGCGTTTCATCCTGCTGCTCCAGCCAGCTGTAGAAGGCCAGGTCCTGAACGAATTCGGGATCCTCGATCAGCATGGCGAATTCGGCGTCGGGCGCGGCCTCGCGGTCGACCTGCGGCGCCACGGGCAGGTAGACCACGGCCAGGACCAGCGCCGCGCAGGCCGCCAGGGCACCGCCAAGCTGCCACCGGGGCAGGCTGTCCAGCCAGCCGCGACGCGGCGGCACCTCGAGCGCGCGCCGCCGACGCCGCGCGAGTTCGGCCACGGTGAGCGCGTCCTGGGCCTCGGTGGCCCGATCGAGCATCGCCGCGACGTTGTCACACACCCGTTGTTCCGTATTCTGCTCAGCGTTCATTCCAGGTAGTCCTCGACCAATTCCTTCAACTGCTGGACGGCGCGGAAGTAATGCGTCTTCACGCTGCCCTGGCTGCAACCCATGGCCTGCGCCGTCTCCTCGACGCTGAGACCCTCCCAGGCGCGCAGCATCAAGGCCTGGCGCTGGCGCGGCGGCAGCCCGGCGACCGCGTCTTCGAGTGCCGCCATCGCCTGGTCCTGCTGCAGACGGCGCAGCTGACCGGGCTCCGAGCGATCGGGCACCGTGGCGAGCACCGCCTCCTGCCCCTCGTCGTCGAGCGCCGCGACGTACCGGGACCGTACCGAGCCACGCCGGTGCCAGTCCATGATGCCGTTGTGGAGTATGCGGTAGAACAAGGGCCGCCACTCCTCCGGAGAACGCCGCCGGTAGCGGGCCACGAGGCGGGTCATCGCCTCCTGGACGATATCCAGCGCCTCGTCCCGGTCCCGCGTCGCCATGATGGCCATCTGCAGGGCGCGCCGCTCGACGCTCGCCAGGAACCCGTCCAGATCCGTCGGCACCGTCCGCTCCTGTTCCACCGCGTCCGCCCGGCCGGCCCGTTGCCCGGCCGCCGAATCCGCCTGTGCCAGTCCCTGCATGAGCCGCCTCGAATGCGCTGCCGTCGCCCGTAGGCGTTCAGTTCGTTGCACAAACCTCAACGTCGCCGGGCCCGGAACGTTGACAGCACCTTGAAAATTTCCCGGCGCACCCCACGTTGGACGGAACAGTGCAGTTTCTACGGCACACTGGCCGATGATATGATCATCGGCCCGCTCTTTTTTGACAACCGACGGACCCGGAGACCTGTTTCATGAGCGAACACATCACGCACACCAGCGACGCGACGTTCGAAGAGGATGTGCTCAAGTCGGACGTGCCCGTCCTGATCGATTTCTGGGCCGAGTGGTGCGGCCCCTGCAAGATGATCGCGCCGCTGCTGGACGAAGTCGCCGACGAATACGCCGGGCGCCTCAAGGTCGTCAAACTCGACGTGGACAGCAACGCCGAAACGCCGGCCAAGTACGGCATTCGCGGCATACCGACCCTGATGATCTTCAAGGGTGGCAGCAACGAAGCCACCAAGGTCGGCGCGCTGTCGCGGACCCAGTTCCGCGCGTTCATCGACGCCGCCCTGTAGGACGCGAAGACCCCCGGCCGGCTGCTCAACCGGCCGGGAAAATAACACTGGACTATTGCCGATCCGCCCTCTATTATCCTGATCGCGAGCGGCTCCGATTGCCGGCCTGACCGACTCGACACCCTAACGAACTCGCACCTTTAATCCCTGCGTCCCGACCTTACCGGTCTGCGCCGCCCGACTCCTGTCGCGGACGGTTGCCGGACACCGATCCATAACGAACCGCTTATGAACCTGACCGAGCTCAAACAGAAACCCGTTTCCGAACTGATCACGATCGCCGAAGGCATGGGCCTCGAGAACATGGCCCGCCAGCGCAAGCAGGACGTGATCTTCTCGATACTCAAAAAACACGCCAAGAGCGGCGAGGACATCTACGGCGATGGCGTGCTCGAGATCCTCCAGGACGGCTTCGGCTTTCTGCGCTCCGCGGACAGCTCGTACCTGGCCGGACCCGACGACATCTACGTGTCCCCGAGCCAGATTCGCCGCTTCAACCTGCGTACCGGCGACTCGATTTCCGGCAAGATCCGCCCGCCGAAAGACAGTGAGCGCTACTTCGCCCTGCTCAAAGTCGGCGACATCAACTTCGCCCAGCCGGACAACTCGCGGCAGAAGATCCTGTTCGAGAACCTGACGCCGCTGTTCCCGCAGGAACGCCTCAAGCTCGAACAGGGCAACGGGTCCAAGGAGGATCTGTCGGGTCGGATCATCGACCTGACGGCACCGATCGGCAAAGGCCAGCGCGGCCTGATCGTGTCGCCGCCCAAGGCCGGCA
>CAZOUC010000417.1:0-2847 GCA_964582825.1 uncultured Enterobacteriaceae bacterium
GCCGGCACGCAGCTAGGCCTCGTCGAAGGGCGCGCGAATGCCGTTCTGCTTGATCACCCGCGGCATCAGCAGCTCCGCCGACTCGTAGGTCGTGAAGCGCTCCTGGCAGCTCAGGCACTCGCGCCGGCGCCGCACCTGACCGCCTTCTGCCACCAGCCGCGAATCGATGACCTTGGTGTCGGCGGCGGAGCAGAACGGGCAACGCATCGGTCGAAACGCTTCGGCTCAGGCGCGGTAGACCGGGTGCCGGGCACAGAGTTCGAGCACCCGCTCGCGCACCGCGGGAATGACTTCTCCGGCGTCGCCGCGCTCCAGGGACTCCAGCACGTCGCACATCCAGTGGGTCAGCTCGCGCGTTTCGTCGACGCCGAAGCCGCGCGTGGTGATCGCCGGGGTACCCACGCGCAGGCCGCTGGTGATGAACGGCGAACGCGGGTCGTTGGGCACGGCGTTCTTGTTGACGGTGATGTTGGCACGACCGAGGGCTTCGTCCGCATCCTTGCCCGTGTACTCCTTGCCGATCAGGTTGACCAGCATCAGGTGGTTGTCGGTGCCGCCGGACACGATGTCGATACCGCGCTCGATGAAGGTCGACGCCATCGCCCGCGCGTTGTCGACGACACGCTGCTGGTAGGCGCGGAATTCGTCGGTGAGCGCTTCCTTGAAGCTCACGGCCTTGGCCGCGATCACGTGCATCAGCGGCCCGCCCTGGTTGCCGGGAAACACCGACGAGTTGAACTTCTTGCCGAAAGTCTCGGCGTCGCGCGCGAGGATCAGGCCGCCGCGCGGTCCGCGCAGGGTCTTGTGAGTCGTGGTGGTCACCGCGTCGGCCACCGGTACCGGGTTCGGGTACAGGCCGGCGGCGACCAGGCCGGCAACGTGCGCCATGTCGACCAGCAGGTAGGCCCCCACCTCGTCGGCGATGTCGCGGAACTTCTGCCAGTCCATGATGCGCGAGTACGCGGAGAAACCGGCGACGATCATCTTCGGCCGGTGCTCGCGGGCCAGCGCCGCCACGGCCTCGTAGTCGATGAGCCCGGTGTCGTGGTCGATGCCGTACTGCACCGCGTGGTAGGTCTTGCCGGAAAAGTTCGGCTTGGCGCCGTGGGTCAGGTGGCCGCCGTCGGCCAGGCTCATGCCGAGCACGGTGTCCCCGGGCTGGCACAGCGCCATGTACACCGCCGTATTGGCCTGGGATCCGGAATGCGGCTGCACGTTGGCGTATTCGGCGTCGAACAGCTGCCGGGCGCGCTCGATGGCCAGCTCCTCGGCGGTATCCACGTGTTCGCAGCCGCCGTAGTACCGCTTGCGCGGGTAGCCCTCGGCGTACTTGTTGGTCAGTACGGTGCCCTGCAGGGCCATGACGTGCGGGCTGGTGTAGTTCTCCGACGCGATCAGCTCGACGTGGTCTTCCTGGCGCTGCTCTTCCGCCTCGATGGCGGCCCACAGCGCGGGGTCGAATTCGGCAACGGACTGGGAATCAAACATCCTGTGGTTCCTCGATCGGCTTGCGAAACGCGGGCGAAACCGGACAATGGGCGGTGGTCCGAGGGATCCGCTAGTCTAACGGAATTCGGACCCCGACTCACCGTATTGCTTCCCGCCCGATACGCCTCAGTTCGCCGACAGGACCTGTCCAGCCGATGTTGCCCAGCCTCAGCTCCAGCCGACCGCTTCGCTTTTTCGCCTTCACCGCGTTCTACGTCGCGCAGGGCATTCCGATCGGCCTGCTGACCGTCGCGATGCCGGCCTGGCTTGCCGCCAGTGGCGCCGCAGCCGGCGAGGTCGCGACCTTCGTCGCCGTATCGACGCTGCCCTGGGGCTTCAAGCTGCTGGCCGGGCCCGTCATGGACCGCTTCAAGTTCCCGTCCATGGGCGGCCGCCGACCCTGGGTGATGGCCGCCCAGTCCGGCCTGCTGCTGTCCCTGGTCGGCCTGGCCCTGGCCGGCGGCGAGGCCACCGACGTGCTGTTCCTGACCTGGGCCGGATTCACGATCAATTCTTTCGCCGCGGTGCAGGACGTCGCCGTCGACGGCATGGCGATCGACGTGCTGCGCGAGGAAGAGCGCGGCCGGGCCAACGCGCTGATGGCCTTTGGCCAGGTGGCCGGCTACGCCGGTTCCGGCGCGCTGTGTGGCTGGGCCCTCAGCGCACTCGGCCTCGGCACGACGGCAGCGCTGATGGCGGTGCTGGTCGCGGTGATACTGGCCATCGTGGTCGCGCTGCGCGAGCGGGACGGGGAGAAACTGCTGCCGTGGACCGCCGGCTCCGTGCAGCACACGGACCACCTGGTGAGGACCAGCTTCGCGTCACTCGGCGGCAACCTGCTGCGCCTGTTGCTGATGCCGACCAGCCTGCTGCTGATTGCCGCCGTACTGTGCTGGCGCCTGTCCGACGGCATCTTCATCACCGCGGTACCGGTGCTGGTGGTCCAAGAACTGGGCTGGACCAGCGCCCAGTACTCGGCCTGGTACTCGAACTCGAGCCTCGTCGCGGCCGTGTTCGGCGTCGCGGTCGGTCCGCTGGTCGATCGCCACGGCGCCACCCGCTACCTCGGTCTCGGTCTGCTCGGCTGCGCGCTGGTGTATGCGGCGCTGTGGACGGCGGGTATCGGCTCAGTTTCACTGGTCAGTGGCCTCATCTTCGGGATTATCCACTGGCTGGTGGTCGGGTTGATGATGGGCGGCATGCCGATGATGCATGCCGGCATTAAAGCCGGCAGCGTGTCGGCGCCCAGGCGGGCGATAGCTTCCTCCAGAGGCACCACGTGGAACAGCCTCGCGGTCCACGCCATCAGCGTCCGGAAACATTCCGCGTCGGGGATATCCGGCTGCAGCGGGTCGGCCC
>CAZOUC010000418.1:0-2838 GCA_964582825.1 uncultured Enterobacteriaceae bacterium
GTCTTGAGCTTGGCCGAGTAGAACGGGTCGTCGCCGCCATCGAGCGCCGCCTTGGCCATGCGCGCCCACATGTAGGCGTAGACGACGTACCCGGCAAACATGAGGTACTCGACCGCAGCGGCGCCGGCCTCGTCGGCGTCCTTGATCGCTCGCTCGACGACGGCATGGGTGAGCCGCTCGAGTTCCTGCAGCGACTGCACCAGCGGTTCGACGAACTCCTGCATGCCCTCCTGGCGGCCGTGAATCTCGCAGAAGTCCTGGACCTCGGCGCCGAACTTGCGCAGCAGTTCGCCACCGCTGCCGATGACTTTTCGGCCGATGAAGTCGAGCGCCTGGATACCGGTGGTGCCCTCGTAGATCATCGCGATACGGGCGTCGCGCACGATCTGCTCCATGCCGCCCTGGCGGATGTAGCCGTGGCCGCCGAGCACCTGGACGCCGAGGTTCGCGGCCTCGTAGCCGGTCTCGGTCATGAAGGCCTTGGCCACCGGCGTAAGCAGGGCGAGAAGGTCCTCGGCCTGCTTGACCTGTTCTTCGTCCTGACTGTACTGGCTGATGTCGACCTGCCGCGCCAGGTAGTACAGCAGCGCCCGGCCGCCTTCGGCGAAGGCCCGCTGGGTCAACAGCATGCGACGCACGTTCGGGTGCACCAGGATCGGGTCGGCCGGCTTGTCGGGATTCTTCGGTCCGGTCAGAGAGCGCGACTGGATGCGCTCGCGGGCGTAGGCAACGGCACCCTGGTAGGACAGTTCGGCGTGCGCCAGGCCCTGCGCCGCGGTGCCCAGGCGCGCGGCATTCATGAACGTGAACATGTGGTTCAGACCGCGGTTCGCCTCGCCGATCAGGAATCCGGTGGCGCCGTCGAAATGCATCACGCAGGTCGCCGAGCCGTGGATGCCCATCTTGTGCTCGATGGACCCGCACTTGACCTCGTTACGCTGCAGGGACCCGTCCTCGCCCGGCAGCATCTTCGGCACCAGGAACAGCGAAATGCCCTTGGTGCCCGGCGGTGCGTCGGGCAGGCGCGCCAGCACGATGTGCACGATGTTCTCGGCCAGGTCGTGTTCGCCGGCGGAGATGAAGATCTTGGTGCCGGTGATGCGATAGCTGCCGTCGGCGGCCGGCTCGGCCTTGGTGCGCAGCATGCCGAGGTCACTGCCGGCGTGGGCTTCGGTCAGGCACATCGTGCCGGTCCAGGCGCCCTCGACGAGCTTGCTCAGGTAGGTCTGCTTCTGCTCGTCGGAACCGTGGTGCTCGAGGGTGCGGATCGCGCCGTGCGACAGGCCCGGGTACATGCTCCAGGCCCAGTTGGCGGTGCCGTACATCTCCTCGGTCACCATGCTGATCGACGGCGGCAGACCCTGGCCACCGTACTCGGCAGGGGCGCTCAGCGAGGCCCAGCCACCCTCGACGTACTGGCGGTAGGCGTCGGCGAAGCCGGCGGGTGTGGTCACGCCGTCCTCAC
Organism: uncultured Enterobacteriaceae bacterium; assembly: GCA_964582825.1. Lineage (GTDB taxonomy): Bacteria > Pseudomonadota > Gammaproteobacteria > Pseudomonadales > UBA5518 > CAZOUC01. Next base: position 1,466 of record CAZOUC010000418.1, read on the forward strand.
TCCAGGTGCAGCCCTGTTCGTCGCCGACGCTGTACAGCGGCGCCAGGGTGTTTTCGGCGAACTTGGCGGCCTCGTCGAAGATCGCGTACACGAGGTCCGGCGTGGTCTCTTCGCAGCCGGGCAGCGACTCGTAGAGACCGCCGAAATCGAGCACTTCCTCACGAACGAAGCGGATATCCCGCAGGGGCGCTTTGTAGGACAGCATGGGCCAATACCTCTCTGACAGGGCCTAGCAATACATTCACGGTAATGCGCGCACGAGGCTCGCGCCATTACGTGAAAAGTAAGCCGGAAACAGGAGCTTGGCGTGGTTCGGAGGGCGCCGCTAGACGTAGCTGTCGATCAGGCGGCCCGGTTCGCCTTCCGCCCGGAGGGTCTGCGCATCGACCGGCGAGCGGCGGCGGTCGTTGCCGGCTGCGGCTGCGGCGGCCTCGTCGACCGGCGGCAGCGGCAGTTCTTCGAGCCGCGCCTGCTCCTCTTCATCCGGCTGGCGGGCGAGCGGGTTGTAAGTCGCGACGACGGGGAGCGGGAGCAGGCCATTGGGATTGATCATGCCCGAAGCCCTAGGCGAAGGTATCGATCAGCGAGCCGATCGCATCCTGCGTGGTGTCGACGACGGCGGCCGAGGCCTGCACTTGCTGCTCGGCGGCCAGCAGCGCGACGGTGGCCTCGGTCAGCGACTCGAGTCCCGCGGCAGCATCCGGCTGCGCGATCCGTTCCGCGGCCACGGTGGCGTCCGCCAGACCGCGCTGGATGCCAAGGTAGCCTGCTTGCAGGGCGGTTACCGAAGCCATGGTTTCGGCTGATCCACGAACAAAGACGCCCTGAGTATACCAGCAAGCGCGCCGATTGATGAGTTTTTGACCAGCGCGGATGTGACACGGGTCACGGAATCACCGCGCGCGGGCGGCTTGCACCGCGCGCCCGGCGGGCGCAAGCTGCAGACAGGATCGTCCACGAGGAAGGGACTCCCGTGCGACCCGTACTCGACTGGCTCGACGGCCTCGGCCGGCGCTGCTACCTGTGTGGTGCCCGCAGCCGGGCACTGCTCTGTGAGCCCTGCCGCGCCGACCTGCCCGCGGCCGACCCCTGCTGTCCGCGCTGCGCGCTGCCGGGCCCCACGACACTCGTCTGCGGCGCCTGCCTGCAGCGTCCGCCGCCGTTCGCGCGCTGCATCGCGGCCGCACCGTATCGCTGGCCGGTCGACAGAATACTGAACCGGTTCAAGGAACAGGGCGATTTCGCCGCGGGCCGGACCCTGGCCTCACTGCTCGCCGAGCGGGTCGCTCAGCACTACCCGGCGCGGGAACTGCCGGCGGCCCTGGTGCCGGTGCCCCTGCACCCCGCCCGGCTCGCTCGACGCGGCTTCAACC
>CAZOUC010000419.1:0-2806 GCA_964582825.1 uncultured Enterobacteriaceae bacterium
CACTCCGCGTCGACCCCGGCTCCGGACCCGGACTGCAGCCACGTCTCCAGAATCAAACACGCCGCCTCCCGATCCACTGCGCCACGGTCGGCCGCAGGGTCCCGCCCGGACTCGTACAGCCGTTCCCGTGCCGCCTCGGAGCTCAGGCGCTCATCGACGAGTTCGCAGGGGAGGCCGAAGCGGCCGTGCAGGCGCCGCGCGAAGCGTCGCGCGCGCGCGGCCATGTCGCTGTCGCTGCCGTCGAGGTTCAGTGGCAGGCCAACCAGCAGCAGCGCCGGGCGCCACTCGTCGAGCAGGTCGGCGACGCGGTCCCAGTCCGGCACGCCGTCGCGGGCGCTCAGGGTGACCAGCGGGCTGGCGGTGCCTAGTTCGGTGTTGCCGGCCGCGACGCCGATGCGACGCAGGCCGTAGTCGAAGGCCAGCAGCTGACGGCCCGCCATCAGGCGTTGCCGTACTCCGAGGCGATCAGGTTGAGGTCGATGCCGAGCCGCGCGGCGGCGGCATGGGCGCGGTCTTCGAACGGCAGCTCGAAGAGGATCTCGGTATCGGCGTCGGTCGTCAGCCAGGCATTGGCGGCCATCTCTTCCTCGAGCTGGCCGGGCCCCCACCCGGCATAGCCGAGCGCGACCAGGCTGCGCGCGGGTCCGTAGCCACCGGCAATCGCCTCCAGTACGTCGCGCGAGGTGGTCAGGGAAACCGCATCGCTGACGGCCAGTGTGGAAGAGAAGCCGGCTTCCGCGTCCGAATCGTGCAGCACGAAGCCGCGGTCGCCCTGCACCGGGCCGCCGGACATCACCGGTCGGCGGCCAAGCCGCTCGTCGCATTCGAGTTCCAGGTGGCGCAGGAGGTCTGCGAGGCTGAGATCCAGCGGCTGGTTGATGACGATGCCGAGGGCGCCGTGCTCGTTGTGCTCGCACAGGTACGTGACGGTGTGCGCGAACGTCGGGTCTACGAGGCTCGGCATCGCGATCAGGAACTGGTTGCGCAGGCTCGCTTCCATGCCCGCATTATTCGCCGAAGGGCTGGTGGCGACAAGTTCAGCGCGTGGCAGTGACGCGATCCTGCCGGAACTGCCAGGTGCGGATGATTTCCACGACGTCCGTTTCCCGGCGCATCGACTCGGGCATCGGGTCGAAAGGCTCCGCCAACCGTACGATGCGCTGGGCGGCGTCATCGAGCACCCGTGAGCCGGACGATTCGAGGACGCGCATCTCGCGCACCCAGCCGTCGGCGTCGACGGCCACCAGCAGTCGCAGGTCACCGAACAGGCGATTGCGGCGGGCCTCCAGGGGATAGTTCTCGTTGCCGATGGTTTCGATCCGTGTCTGCCAGCTGTACAGGTAGGCGGCCTCGTCTGCCTGCCGCGCGGACACCGCCGTCAGCTGCCGCACCTTGGGCCGCTTGGCGTACTCGCGAATCTGCTGGTCGAGCCTGGCAATCAGGGACTCGACGCGCTCGGCCTGCACCGGGTCGGGGCTGGCGACACCGAGCCGGCTGCTGTCCTGCGGCGACGGCACCGCCTCCACCTGGCGCAGCTCGCTGCGGTTCTCCGTCACCACCAGCGGCTGGTCGCTGCGCCGTGTCTCGGCGGGACTGCCGCTCGGGGTCATCGGTCGATTGACGCTGCTTGCGTTGCTCTCGCTGAGCACCGGCGCGGTCAGCTCCGAGTGCGTCTCCGCCTCGCCGCTGCCCTGCTGGTTGAACTGGGCCAGGAAATCGGCGTCTTCGACGGTCTCGTCCTGTTTGAAGCGCGCCAGCGTGACGTCGAGGCTGCGTGCCCGGTCGCCGGTACCGAAGGCCTCGAAGCCGATGCCGAGCAGCAGCGCGACGTGTACCAGGGCCGCCAGGAACAGGGCGAGGCCGAGCCGGTCGGCAGTCTCGTCGACGGGGGTCAGCTCCATCATTGACCCAGGCGGCGATCGATCCAGTCCATCAGCGAGCCGCCGATGTCGGTATCGAACGCGCGGTCGATCTCGCGGATGCAGGTCGGACTGGTCACGTTGATCTCGGTGAGATAGTCGCCGATCACGTCGAGACCCACGAACACCAGGCCGCGGGCGCGCAGGTCCGCGGCGACCTCACCGGCGATCCAGCGATCGCGTTCGGTCAGTGGTCGCGCTTCGCCTCTCCCGCCCGCGGCGAGGTTGCCGCGGGCGTCGCCGCCGCTGGGGATGCGCGCGAGGCAGTAGGGCACGGGCTCCCCGCCGATCAGGAGGATGCGCTTGTCGCCGTCGCGAATCTCCGGGATGAAGCGCTGTGCCATGACCGTCGTCCGGCCGCGGTTGGTCAGGGTCTCGAGAATCACATTGCGGTTCGGGTCGTCTTCGCGCACACGAAAGATCATCGTGCCCCCCATACCTTCGAGCGGCTTGAAGATCACGTCTCCGTGCGCGTCGTGGAAGGCGCGCAGACGCGCCATGTCACGGCTGACGAGCAGCGGCGGGCAGCACTGCGGAAAACGCGTCGCGTACAGTTTTTCGTTGCAGTCGCGCAGCGACCGGGGGTCGTTGAGGACCAGCAGACCCCGCGCCTGCGCCGTTTCGAGCAGGTAGGTGCTGTACAGGAATTCCTGGTCGAAGGGCGGGTCCTTGCGCATCAGCACCGCGTCGAGGTCGTCCAGCGGACGCGCGACCGCGGCGCCGAGCGAGAAGGGGTCACGCGGGTCCCGGCGCACCTCCAGTGGCCGCATCGCGGCACAGGTCCGGCCGCCGTCCAGGTACAGGTCGTGCTGCTCCATGTACCACAGGCGCCAGCCGCGGTCCGCGGCGGCCCAGAGCATGGCCAGGGTACTGTCCTTGTCGTAGTT
>CAZOUC010000420.1:0-2803 GCA_964582825.1 uncultured Enterobacteriaceae bacterium
AGCCAGGGGTAGATCAGCCACTGGTAGGACGGCATGGCCAGCGGAGTCACCGACAGCGACGCTTCCACCGCCTGATGACACACCGTCGCGGCCAGGTAGCCGCCGGCGCTGTCGCCGCCGACGCCGAGTCGCGTGCGGTCCAGGTGCAGCTTGTCGGCGTTGCGGTAGACCCAGTTCCAGCCGCGGATGGCGTCTTCGTGCGGCACCGGGAAGCGATGCTCCGGCGCGAGCCGGTAGTCAACGCTGACCACCGCCAGGCCGCTGACGTGACTGACCAGGCGGCAGAAGCGGTCGTGGGTGCGGAGATCGCCGATCACACAGCCGCCACCGTGATAGTACACGAGACCGGGACGCGCCGTGGTCTGGTGGCGCCCGACCGGTTGATAGTGCCGCAGGAAGATGCGCCCACCGTCCTCGGTATCCACGGTGACGTCGCGGATCGACGGCAGCGCGACGCGGCCCCAGTTGAACGCCTTGTCGACGCGCCGGTAGCTGCGTCGCGCCTTGACCGGACTCTGCTCGTGGATCGGTTGCAGGCGCTCGGCGAGACGGACGATGCGCTGCTGCGCAGGCGCCAGGCCGGTGCCGTCGCCGCGCGTGTTTCGCCACAGCCAGCGCACCGCCTTCTGCAGGTTACTGACCCGACCTTTCGGCCAGTCGGCAAGAGCCATGCGTTGCGATCTGTCGATTGCTGATTAAGCTGCATTATGAACGCTTCCGCGGAATTGTCGTAACATGCCGGCGAACTCCGGGGAGAGCAGGAACATGACCAGAGACCAGGTGGTGTGGATCACCGGGGCCTCGTCAGGGATCGGCGAGGCGCTCGCCGCCGAGTTTGCCGCCCGCGGCGCCAGGCTGGTGCTGTCGGCGCGGCGCGCCGACGAACTGGAACGGGTGGCCGAGCGCTGCCGCGGTGCCGGCGCCGCCGACGTGCTGGTGCTGCCGCTCGACGTCTGCGACCAGGACGCCGTCGCCGCCGCACCCGGCACCGTGATCGAGCGCTTCGCGCGCATCGACTGGCTGATCAACAACGCCGGCATCTCGCAGCGCTCGCTGTGCGAAGAGACGCAGCTCGACGTCTACCGGCGCCTGTTCGACGTCGACGTGATGGGCCCGATCGCGCTGACCAAAGCCGTGCTGCCGCAGATGATCGAACAGCGCAGCGGCCACATCGCCGTCACCGCCTCGGTCGCCGGCAAGATCGGTGTGCCATATCGCACCGGCTACTGCGCCGCCAAACACGCGGTGATGGGCTTTTTCGACGCGCTGCGCGCCGAGGTCGCCGACCGGGGCGTCAAGGTGACCACGATCGTGCCCGGCTTCATCCGCACCAACCTGCCGAAGGTGGCCCTGGTCGGCGACGGCAGCGAGTTCGGCAAGGAGGACCAGCACATCGCCGGCGGCATGGACGTCACCGACTGCGCCCGGGTGATCATGGCCGGCGTCGAGAGCGGTCGCCCGGAGATCCCGGTCGGCAAGGGCAAGGAGATGCACGCGCTGTGGATCAAGCGCCTGTTCCCCCGCCTCGCCTTTCAGATCGCCCGCAAGACGGCAGCACCGAAATACCACGCCGACGAAGCATAACGGCATCAGGGAGGGCGCGCATGTCACCGTACCGCCTGAATCGCGAGGAACTCGCGCCCTTCCTGGAGAAGTCAGACCTGCGCGGTCTGTGGATGCTGACCGTCAACTGGTCCCTTATCGCGTTCGCCTTCGCGCTGCCGATCCTGTGGTTCAACGCGCTGACGGTCTTGGTCAGCCTGCTGCTGCTGGCCAACCGCCAGCTCGGCCTGGCGATCCTGATGCACGAGTCGGCCCACTTCAGCCTGTTCCGGACCCGGGCGCTGAACCAGGTTCTCGGCCAGTGGCTGTGCGGCGCACCGATCCTGGTGCAGCTCGACGGCTATCGCCGCTACCACCTTCAGCACCACCGGGACGCCGGCACGACCGACGATCCCGACTACCCCAACTACCGCGACTACCCGGTCAGCCGCACCAGCATGCGACGCAAGATCGTCCGTGACCTGACCGGCCAGACGGGCATTCGCAACCTGCTGATGATGATCCGCATGAATCTCGACGTGGCACGCTTCAACCTGTCCTACAAGGACACGACCGTGAGCAGTACCGTCGCCGAGCGCCACGGCCTGGCGTGGCGCCTGGCGCCGTTGCTGGTCAACGTCGCGATGCTGGGGGTGCTAGCCGCGCTCGGTCACGCGGCGATGTACCTGTTGTGGGTGGTCGCCTACCTCGTGCCGTACAGTCTGATCATGCGCATCCGCAACGCCGCCGAGCACGCGGCCGTCCCGGACCTGCTCGACAGGGACCCGAGGCGGCACGCCCGCACCACCTACGCGCGCTGGTGGGAACGCCTGACCGTGGCGCCGAATTACGTCAACTATCACCTCGAGCACCACTGGCAGCCGGCCATACCCTGCTACCGGCTCAGGGACTTTCACGATTACCTGCTGCGCAGGGGCCTGCTCGACGACGCGGAGGTCGTCACGGGCTACGGCGACGTGCTGCGGCGCCTGCTGCGCACCGACTCATAAGGCCGCGTAGTCCTTCTCCAGGCGCTTGAGCTGTTTCTTGGAGACCCCGCCGAGGACCTCGATGGCGTGCCGGATCCGCGCCCGCGTCAGGTCCGAGCCGAGCATGACCATCGAGTCGAACACCGAGATGGTCGCCGATGTGCCGGCGATGGCGATGAACAGGGGCGCCAGAAAGTCGCGGATCTTCAGGTCCATGCTCGCGGCCAGGTCCTTCATCGCCTCGAAGATCGATTCGCGCTGCCACTGGCGCA
>CAZOUC010000421.1:0-2786 GCA_964582825.1 uncultured Enterobacteriaceae bacterium
CAAATCGATGCCGCCGGTGATGGTGACGGCCAAGCCATCATCGGTCTCAACGCTATCAATTCGACCACCGAAATGGCGCAGCATCCGCTCGCTATGGTCGCGGGTGGGGGCGGTCGCGATCACGGTGGTCTGCCCCAGCGCGTTCAACCCGGCCAGCAACACCGCGCAGCAGAGCTTCCTGCGCATCAGCAACACCGGCGCGGTCGGCGGTGACGTCACCATCGAGGGCGTCGACGACGAAGGCAACGCCGGTTCGACGGCCGAGCTGATCCTCGGACCGGGCGAGTCGGTCCTGCTGACCGCTCAGGACATCGAGAACGGCAACGCCAGCAAGGGCGTGACCGGTGGCCTCGGCGACGGCGCCGGCAAGTGGATCGTCACGGTAACGGCTGAGTTCGATGGCCTCGTGGTCACCAACCTGGCCCGCACCCCGGACGGTCAGCTCAACAACCTGACCTCTGCCGCCTCCAACTCGGCGCGCAACACGATTCAGTAAGTCCCACGGGACCGACCGATCGCAAGGGGTGGCTTCGGCCACCCCTTTTTTTTGTCTGAATCAATGACGGCCGTGGCCGGGATCGGTCTTTCGTCAGCCCGGCGAGCGCCCGGAAACGGCGCGCGGACTAGGCGGGAAAGTCGTCGCGGTCGCGCGGATACCAGCACTGGCGTCCGTCGGCCAGAATCTGCTCGCGATTCCGGTGCAGCCAGTCGATGATCTCGAGCGTTTCGCGCGGCAGGCCGGAGTCGGCCATCAGGCGGTCCTGCACCAGCCCGCATTCGACGATCTGACGGGACAGGCGTTCCCGTTCGTCGTCGTTCTCCAGCAGACGGACCGCGCAAGCGATGTACTCCTCCTCGGTCTCACAGACCAGCCAGTCGGGCAGTTCCATGCGGCGGATCAGCAGGCCATCCACACTGGAGTGGATTTCCGGCCCCTTCAGGCTGACCGGTACCAGGCCCTGCATCAGCGAATCAACGAGGCTGTTGGTCGCCCCGAACGGAAACGAACTGAGATGGACATCGCAGGCGGCGATGTTCGCCGCGTAGTCCTGGTAGGTCGCCGCCTGGTGCACGACGGCCGGAATCCGGCCGGCCAGCGAATTCTCCAGGTGCTTCAGCGCCACCGCGCCCTCGTTCGGAAAGAAATGGAATTCGAACGGCACGCGCGCACGCCGGTTGATCTGCTCGCAGCAGGCGATGAACCGCGCCGACAGCTTGAACAGTCGGGCCGGAATGGCCACCCGCCGGGTCGTATCGCCGTCGATCGGCGGCTGTCGCATGCAACTTGCGGAGCCCGGCGGCACGTAGCGCGCCTCCGGCCGGTGAAACACCAGGCGCTCGGTATAGCAGGCCGGATCGACGCCGGTCTCGTCCGGCAGCAGCACGAAGTCGATGGTGTCGAGCATCGTGGTCGCCGGGTGGCCCTGTGAAGCCACCTGCAGCGGTGCAATGCGCTGGGTGGCCAGGATGGTGTTCCAGGGCGCCATACCGACGCTGGGAAAGTACACGACGTCCGGGCGCAGGGCCGCGAGCTCACGCAGGAAATCCGGGTAGCCCTCGAAGGTCGTCGGCGCGGTGAAGGTCTGTGTCAGCAGCGGCGCCAGTTCCTCGGGAATCTGCCGGGTCGGGCCGGCGTAGACGAGGTCGAAGACCTCCGAAAGCGCCATGATGGACCGGCCGTAGCTGCGGTACATGGCGTGACTCGGGCTGAGATGCTCCATCGTGACCAGCAGCAGCGGGCGCGACCGCGGGGGCGGCATTTCGAAGTCGGGAAACGGCGGATCGAAACGCGCCACCCAGTTTCGGTAGGTCCGATTCAGCGCACGCTTGACCTGGTGCTTGCCCGGCGCCGAGGCGTAACTGCAGTGCATCCACAGCGCCGATGCCAGCTGCAGGTCGACGTGGTCGGGCTTGTCGACCACGAGATCGTCCGGCTGCTCGAGAAACCGGTTGCGCCAGATCTCCGAGGTCTCGTCGAACATGCACACGTCCCCGAGCATCGAAATCAGCAGCTTGCTCAGGTATCCCGGTGCCAGGTGCTGCTTCAGCAGCTGCATGCGCGGCTCGTTGAGCGTGCCCAGGGTAATGGCGATGGCGAACCGGGCGATCGCGCGCTCGTCCTTGAAACGGTAGCGCTGGTCGGGCCCCACCCGCCCGAGAATGGGCTGCAGGTGGACCATGCTGCCGAAACCGCTGGCGCCGTATATCTGCCGGAACTGCGTGCCGTGGAGGGTCAGGACGATCAACGGCTTCCAGGGCATGTCGGGACGCCGTACCAGGTAGTCGCTGATCAATGCGGCGATCCGCGTGGCGACGTTCTCGGTTTTTTCCGCCAGTTCACCGTGCCCGCGTTGCTTGACGAACTTCAGCAGTTCCTCGAGGGCCTCGTCGATCAGTGGCCAGTTCTCGCGCACCAGGGCCGTTTCCAGCTGTTCAAGCGTTGGCGCCTGCGATTCAGTCATCGTACTGTGCTCCCGGTTCGTAGTTGGTCTCGGTTCACCAGTCGGTCGTCACGCGCCCGCGTTCACGTCCAGCACTTGCATCCACTCCAACGGCCCGTCTGCGGAATCCGCAACACGATACCGGCCGGCGTCGTGCCGCTCCGCTTCGTCGCGCGGGCCCAGCAGGTGGTCGATCGCCGCGCTCCAGACCACGCCGGCCTGCGGTGAGACGATCACCTGGCGTCTTGCGACCCGCGCGTGAGCCATGACGACGCGCCAGCTCGCGGTCGGCCGGCCAAGGAACAGCCAGGCTGCCCCCCGGGCCCGCAGCGTCCCGAGATACTC
>CAZOUC010000422.1:0-2777 GCA_964582825.1 uncultured Enterobacteriaceae bacterium
GATTACATCACCCGCGACGTTGACGACGATGACCCCGACATCCGACGGCAGACCGCCGGACGGGACCCGCCGGCCGAGCAGGGCGTCTATGAGCATCTTCTCGGCGCCCTGCGGATACTTGACCGGCAGCACCTCGACATCGACGGCCGTGCCATCCGGGCGCACCGCGCGCAGTGCGTCGGCGGCGTCCTGCTTGTTGGCCTCGACGCCGATGATCGCGCGCTCGACGCCGGTGGCCTTGAACAGGTAGCGCAAGCCCTCGAACACCTCGGCGCTGTGCTCGAGCATGACCCGGTGGTCGGTCGTCAGGTAGGGCTCGCACTCGACGCCGTTGATCACCAGGACGTCAACCGGCTTGTCGGGCGGCGGCTTGAGTTTGACATGGGTCGGAAACGCGGCGCCGCCGAGCCCGACGATACCCGCCTGCTGGATCGCCTGCAGGACCTCGTCGGCGCTGGCCCGGTCCGGGTCCAGCGGCGGGCCGTCGACCGGCTGCTGGCTGGAGCCGGGGTAGGGCTCGATGTACACGGCCATCACCATGCGCCCGCTGATGCTGGGCGCGTAGTCGATTTTGCTGACGCGACCGGACGCCGGTGCGTGCATCGCCGTCGACATGAAGCCGTCGGCCTCGGCGATCAGCTGGCCGCGCAGGACCTCCTGCCCTTCACGCACCACCGGTCGAGCCGGTTTCCCGGCGTGCTGGGACAAGGGCACGATCAGCAGCGGCGCGAACGGAAACTGGCGGATCGGCAGGTCGCAGGTGTCCGCCTTCGACTCGGGCGGATGGATGCCGTGGCGAAAGCTGTTGCGCCGCCCGGTCAGTGCCGCGAGCATGTTCAAGGCTTGTGCTCCATGGGTCCTGTTCCGCTCAGTTGTACTTCTCGCCGCGCTTGATCCACTTGTCGATGTCCTTGGCGCTGCGGTCGGCCGGCAGACCGGGATGGATCACTTCGGCGGTGCACTTCTCGGCCGCCTTGACCAGGTCCGAGTACGGTCCGGCGTTCGGGTCCTTGATCACCGCCTTGCCTGCCTCGTTGTAGGCGAACATGTTCGGGTTCAGGCGGATGCACTCGTCGCAGGACGTGCACTCCTCCGTCTCGATCCACGGCGCGACGTAGTCGCCGGTCGCCACCGGCGCCGCGGGTTCCTGTTCCTCGTCCTGCGGCAGCTGGGCGAGCGCCGCGGCGCCGGCCGCGGCGGCGGCACTGGTCGGGATACCGCCACCGCCGGAGACGAGTTTGAGCAGGCCGGCGCTGAGCCGCGCCAGTACGTCCTGTTCGATCTCCTGCTCGCTGCGCGACTTTTCGGCCGGTGCGGCGAGCGCGGCCGGCTCGGTACCGAGCGCGCGCAGCATGATCCAGAAATCGCGCCGCTCCTCGCAGGAGCGCACCATCGTGTCGTCGACGAGCAGGCGGCCGAGCTGCTGCTTCTTGTCCACCGTCCAGATGAACGGGTACCTGCCGTCGCGGTCGTCCGCGTCGAGTTCCATGTACTCGGCCAGCGGCATCATGTCGTCGTGCCAGGCGTCGCGCGGCACGGTGCGGAAGTGCTTGCGGAAGCGTGCTTCGGTCATCGCGAAGTCGGCGAAGGTCATCGGCAGCTGCAGGGTCTTCTCGCTGTTGCCCTCGCGGTAGTGGATCTCGTAGCTCGGCCAGGTTTCCGCCGGCGCCGGGTTGCCGGACAGGTCGAAGCACTCGGCGGGCGTCTTGCCGGCGGCCGGGTCGTACCGGAACAGCGGGTAGGCACGGGACTCGACGGCCAGGCGTGCCTGTTCGCGGCCCATGTCGTCGCCGATGCCGTGCTCGGGCTGGCAGGAGGTGTACAGGTTGAACAGGGCCGGGCGCCGCGCCTTCAGGCCCTGGATGAAACCCTCGATCATGTGGTTGGCGTGCGCGATGGTGCTCTGCAGCACGTAGGTCGTGCGGTGTGCCATACCGATCAGGCCGATCTCCTTGCGGATCTCCTGCTTTCCGGACTGCGCCTTGCCGAACTGCGCCATGTCCGACACCTGGCCGATGAAGCCGGAGGTGCAGGCCTGGCCGCCGGTATTCGAGTACACCTGGGTATCGACCACCAGGACCTTGATCGGCTTGCCGGACATCATCGCCCGGGACAGGTTCTGGAAACCGATGTCGTACATCGCACCGTCGCCGCCGACCGCGACAACCGGTGGGCACAGTTCGAACTCCTCGTCGCTGAATTGTTCCCAGTTGAAGCGCGTGAAGAACTCGTCGTGCTCCTGCGGCCGGTACTCGCCGGACAGTTCGAGCTCCGCCTGGCGCAGCAGCCGGAAGCCGTCCGCCATCTTCGCCATGTGCCCCTCGAACACGCCCATGGCCACCGAGGGACTGTCCTGGAACAGGTGGTTGGCCCAGGGGAACGGGTAGGGGTTGAACGGCCAGGTGCTGCCCCAGACCGACGTGCAGCCGGTGGCGTTGATCATGCCCATCTTCGAGCGTCCGCGCCCGGTGGTCCCCTCCTGGTAACGCCAGCGCAGGTTCTTCAGGCCGGCGATGAGCCCGTTGACGCGCTTCAGCCAGGCCGCATCGATCGGCTGCGAGCCTTTCGAGGACTCGATGCGCCGCGCGATGTCGGCCAGGGTCAGGTCCTCGCCGGGCTTGGCGTTGGCCAGCACCTCGTCGATTGCCGAGGTGTCGTCGACGTCGACTTCTTCGATCAGCTTCATGCGCAGGTGCTGCTCGAGCTTGCCGATCAGCTCGTCGATCTGCGCCACGTGGCGCTTGATGCGCGGCTGCATCAGCGCCTCGACGGTGGCG
>CAZOUC010000423.1:0-2774 GCA_964582825.1 uncultured Enterobacteriaceae bacterium
GCGGCCCTCGCGTTGTTGCGTGGCCCCGGTGAAGGCGCCCTTCTCGTGGCCGAACAGTTCCGACTCCATGAGTTCGCGCGGAATCGCCGCCATGTTGAGGGCGATGAAGGGACCGTCGGCGCGCGGGCTGTGCCGATGCAGGGCGCGCGCGACGAGCTCCTTGCCCGTGCCCGACTCGCCGTTGATCAGCACGGTGATGTTGGAGCGGGACAGCCGCCCGATGGCGCGAAACACTTCCTGCATCGCCGTGGCTTCACCGATGATCTCGGGCGTCGCGCCGGTGTGGGTGTCGCGGCCGCCGGCGATCCGCAACTCGCGCCGGTGCGCGAGCGCGCGCTCGGCCACGGCGATCGCGTCGTCGATGTCGAAGGGCTTGGGGAGATACTCGAAGGCGCCGCCGCGAAACGAAGCGACCGCGCTGTCGAGGTCCGAGTGTGCCGTGGTGATGATGACCGGCAGGCCCGGCCTCGAGTCGCTCAGACGCTCGAGCAGGTCGAAGCCGCTGATTCCCGGCATGCGAATGTCGCTGATGATCGCGTCGGGCTCCTCCTGTTCGAGGCGCCGGCTGAGGCTCTCGCCGTCCCCGAAGGTGCGCGTCTCTATGTCGGCCTGCTGCAGCGCCCGCTCCAGCACCCAGCGAATCGAGCGGTCGTCGTCGACGATCCATACCTTGCCCTTGCTCATGAGTCGGCCTCCATAGGCAGGTACATGGAAAACACGGTGAGTCCGTCCTCGACTCCGGTTCCGATCAGGCCGCCGTGCTGGTTCAGGATGGCCTGTGCGATCGGTAGGCCCAGGCCACTGCCGTCGGGCCGTCCGCTGACCAGCGGAAAAAACAGCGACTCGCGTATGTCCTCGGGGATTCCCGGGCCGTTGTCGCAGACGTCGATGCGGCAGACGAGCCGGTGACGCTGGTGGCCGATGGTCAGCTGGCGCTGGCTGCGCGTGCGCAGCGTGATCGTCGGTGCATCGCGGCCGCGCAGCGCCTGCGCCGCATTGCGCGCGATGTTGAGCGTCGCCTGGATCAGGCGCTCCTTGTCCGCCAGGAGTTCCGGAATGCTCGGGTCGTAGTCACGCTCGACGCGCACCACGCCGTCGGTTTCGGCAACGATCAGCTGGCGGACGCGCTCGGTGACCTCGTGGACATTGAGCGTCTCGCGCTGCAGCTTGAGCGGCGAACCGAGCATGCGGTCGACCAGGCGCCGCAGTCGGTCGGCTTCGTCGATGATGACGCGGGTGTAGTCCTTCAGGTGCTCGTCGCCGATTTCGCGCGCCAGCAGCTGCGCCGCGCCGCGCAGACCGCCGAGCGGGTTCTTGATCTCGTGCGCCAGGCCGCGAATCATCGTGCGGGTCATCTGGTGCGAGGCGACCAGGGCTTCTTCCCGACTGATGCGCATCAGGCGGTCCAGCGGCTGGATCTCGACCAGGAACCCCCTTTCCCGCTCCTCGCCGAGCGGGGTGACGATGCAGTCGACGACGATCTCCTGGCCCGTCGAGGTGAGCACCAGCGGGGTCTGGCGCTTGGTGAAGCCGCTGCGTGCCGCCGCGGCCCGCGTCAGGCCGCTCTCGTCGTCGTCCGGCTCGCTGAACAGGCGTTCGATCGGCTCGCCGACCAGGCGCGCGGCGCTGACTTCGAACAGGGTTTCGGCGGCGGCATTCATGTACTCGAGCCGCAACGCGTCGTCGACCAGCAGAATGGCCGTCGTCAGGCTGTCGAGCAGCTGGGTGGGGGCTTGTGGAGACACCGTGATGGAGGTCCGGAATGACGCCCGATTCCGGTGCAAAATCTTTGCCAGCTCCTCAGCAGGGCTGCGAGCGCGGGAAAAGTCGCTGTAAATCAAGTGATTGCGTGCCAGGCTCGGCGGCGCCGAGCCGCTCCAGCCGGCCTGTACAGGCGCCAGACGATACGCGATGCACCGAAATGGTGCAATGCGCCCGCGTCAGCCCCCGCCGGCGCGGTTGAGCACGCTGTGGCGCAGCAGGTGGAACGTGACGGGCAGGCTCTGGATCAGTACCCGGTCGCCCCGATCCAGGACCTGGACGGTCAGGCTGTGGGTGCCGCGATTGACATTGTTCAGCTGAAAGCTGCCGCTGACGCTCTCGTCCACCGGCTGGCCGTCCAGCAGCAGGCGAAAGCGATGGCTGCGCATCAGCTCGGGATTCACAGCGACGGCCACGGATAGGTTGCCGGCATTGCTGCGCACCGCCTCGTCTGCAGTCGGCCGGACGATCCGCAGGCTCTGGTAGCGGTTGAGATCCGGTGGTGAGGCACGCTGACCGCGGTTTTCCGCGTCCGCGCCGGGAGGCGAAACGGTACGCACGGTGTTCATGCTGCCGATTTCGACCGCTTCAGCGCCGGGCTGTGGCCGGTCGCTGTAGGTCACCCGCCCCTGACTGTCGACGATGCGGTAGATCGCCTGCGCCGTCGCGTCCGGCAGCCAGCACAGGTGCAGTAGGGCCAGCAGGACCGTGAATCCGTATCGCGCCATCGTTGCTCGAAATCTCGCCTGACGATACTCGAGTATAGCTCCGCGACACGGCCTGCCAAGGCTCCGTCGCGTGAGCCGCAGCGCAAAAAAAGAAGCCCGCGACCGGACGTTCGCGGGCTTCGGGGGTGACTGCAGTATCGGTCAGACGCTGTAGTACAGGTCGAACTCGACCGGGTGGGTGGTCATGCGCAGGCGCTCGACCTCGTCCATCTTCAGGTCGATGTAGGCGTCGATCATGTCGTCGTCCATCACGCCGCCCGCGGTCAGGAACGCCCGGTCGGCGCT
>CAZOUC010000424.1:0-2774 GCA_964582825.1 uncultured Enterobacteriaceae bacterium
AATCTTCTACCTGCACCCCTGGGAGGTGGATCCAGGGCAGCCACGGGTCGAGGGCCTGAGCTGGCTGTCGCGCTTTCGCCACTACAACAAGCTCGACGCGTGCCTGCCACGGCTCGAGCGCCTGATCGGCGAATACCGCTTCGGCACCGTGTCCGAGGCAATCCTGGCGCAGCCGCCGCGGCAGCGCGCCGATGTGAATCAATGGACTGAGGACGCGGCCGCATGCGCATCGCCGTAATCGGAACCGGCTACGTCGGCCTCGTCACCGGGGCCTGCTTCGCCGAAATGGGTAACCACGTCGTGTGCGTCGACAAGGACGAGCGCAAGCTCGGCCGCCTCGAAGCGGGCGAGGTGCCGTTCTTCGAACCCGGCCTCGAACAGCTCGTCGAGGCCGGCACGCGCGCCGAACTGCTGCACTTCACCAGCGACGTCGGCCAGGCGATCGAGCGCGCCGAGTTCATCTTCATCGCCGTGGGCACCCCGGCCGGCGAGGACGGCTCGGCCGACCTCAGCCACGTGCTCGCCGTTGCGAAAGACATCGGCCGTCACCTCAACCGCTACGCGGTGGTGATCGACAAATCCACCGTGCCGGTCGGCACCGGCGACAAGGTGCGTACCGCGATCCAGGAACAGCTTGAGGCGCGCGGCGCCGAGCTCGAGTTTGACGTCGTCAGCAACCCCGAATTTCTCAAGGAAGGCGCCGCCGTGGCGGACTTTCGCCGGCCGGACCGCATAGTCATCGGCGTCGAGTCCGACAAGGCGCGGCGCCTGATGACCAAGCTTTACGAGCCCTTCGTGCGCAACCACGACCGCATCTTCGTGATGGGCGTGCGCGACGCCGAGATGACCAAGTACGCCGCCAACGCCATGCTGGCGACGCGGATTTCCTTCATCAACGAGATCGCCAACCTCTGCGACCGGCTCGGCGCCGACGTCGAGAACGTGCGCAAGGGCATCGGCTCGGACTCGCGCATCGGCTACTCGTTCCTGTACGCCGGCTCCGGCTACGGCGGCTCCTGCTTTCCGAAGGACGTCAAGGCGCTGATCAACACCGCCAAGGAGTGCGGCTTCGAACCGACCCTGCTCGAGGCCACCGAGCAACGCAACGAGTGGCAGAAGCGCGTGCTGTTCGACAAGATCGCCGCCCACTTCAACGGTGATCTGGCCGGCAAGCACTTTGGCCTGTGGGGCCTGGCGTTCAAACCGAACACCGACGACGTGCGCGAGGCCACCTCGCTGGTGCTGATCCGCCAGCTCGTCGAGGCCGGCGCCACGGTGGCGGCCTACGACCCGGTGGCCCTGGATACCGCCCGCGAGGCGCTGGATCCAAACTGGCTCGAATCCGGCCAGGTCCAGCTGATCAACTACCAGTACGACGCCCTCAAAGAAGCCGACGCCATGGTGCTGGTCACCGAGTGGAAACGATTCCGGCAGCCGGACTTCGAGGCGATCAAG
Organism: uncultured Enterobacteriaceae bacterium; assembly: GCA_964582825.1. GTDB lineage: Bacteria > Pseudomonadota > Gammaproteobacteria > Pseudomonadales > UBA5518 > CAZOUC01. The sequence continues at coordinate 1,456 of CAZOUC010000424.1, forward strand.
GAACTGCTGAACCAACCGCTGATCTTCGACGGGCGGAACCAGTACGATCCGCAGTTGATGCAGGACTACGGCATCAGCTATTACGGCATCGGTCGGCAGGGGCTGCCCGCTTGATTGCGGGGATGGATTTGGCATCGAACGGGCCTGCGGCACAGAAAGCACCGGCCGCCAGCAGCGCAGCGGCGCCTGAATCCCGGGGCTTAGGAAACTGGCTGCTGCCGAAACTGGCGGCCAGCCCCCTGCAGGAGTGGTACTATCGGCGCGAGGCCTTCGTGCCGGTGTTCATGCTGCACCGGCTCGCGCAGCCGGAATGCGGCATACGCGGACACGATCCCGATACCGTGCGGCAGCAGCTCGGCTGGCTGCGCGACCACGGCTGGCGGTTCATCAGCGCCGAAACCCTGGTCGAGACCTGGCGCGACGGCGGACAGCTGCCGGCCCGCAGCGCCGTGTTCACCGTCGACGACGGCTACCACGACCAGTACCGGATGGCGGAGATCTTCGACGAGTTCCATTGCCCGGCCACGTTTTTCCTGATCACGGATTTCCTCGACGGCAAGGTGTGGATCTGGGACGCTCAGCTGCAGTACCTGTTCGAACAGACGCGGCTCGAGGCGCTCGACTACCGGCCCTACGATGACCCTCAGCACCCTGTGCAGCGCCATGCGCTCGGTTCCCTCGAGGAGCGTTACCGCGCCCATCGAACGATCCGGGAACGGCTCAAGGCGCTGCCCAACGAGCGCGTCTACGCCGAGGTCGCCCGCCTCTACCGTCTGGCTGATGTCGAGTTTCCCCAGGCGCCGCCGGAGTGCCATCGGCCGATGAGTTGGGACCAGGCCCGGGAACTCGTTCGACGCGGCCACTCAATCGCACCGCACACCGCCCCGTACCGGATGCTCTCGCGCCTGCCGGCGCCAGAGGCGGCGGCCGAGATCGAATCGTCCTGGCACCGGCTCGCCAAGGAAGGCGGCGAGGCACCTACGGTGTTCGCCTACCCGAACGGGCGAGCGCAGGATTACGACGATGAGGCGCGGCAGGCTCTCGCGCGCCTGAACTGCCGGCTCGCTTTCAGCACTGAACCCGGCCACGCGCGGCGCACGCACCTCCAGAACAGTCCGTACGACATACCGCGATTCGCCATGCCGGACAACTTACGCGACCTAAGCCAGTACGCTTCCTGGATCGAGCACGCCAAGGACAAACTGCGCAACAAAAAGTAACCGCGCCGCTCATCCCCGCACCACCCAACGTCATCCCCGCACCACCACCGTCATTCCCGCGCCACCCACCGTCATTCCCGCGCCACCCACCGTCATTCC
>CAZOUC010000425.1:0-2773 GCA_964582825.1 uncultured Enterobacteriaceae bacterium
GGGAATCAGCAGGTAGGCCAGGGCGCCGATCAGAAAGCCGGTGCCCCAGAACAGACAATAATCCCGCTGCGGATCGACCCGGTACTGCAGATGGAACACCGCCCACAGTATGACCCCGGGCAGCACGATCAGCGGATCGCGGTAGGCGATCAGGTCCTGCAACGCGCTCTCCCCGGGCCTGGCGATTGCTCGATTCTGCCAGACCGGCCCGGCAAAGCCCACGCCGATGCCGGTGGTAATATGATGCGGCCATGCTGACACGACTCGGCCTCGGCCGTCCTGAACTGCGTGCCTGGGCCGCTTACGACTGGGCCAATTCCGCCTTCTATACGGTGATCGTGACGGCGGTATACCCGGTGTTCTTCCAGCGCGTCGCGGCGGCGGATCTGCCGCCGGCTCAGGCGACCCAGCACCACGCGACGGCCACCTTCGTCGCCCTGGCCCTGGTCGCCGTCATGTCGCCGCTGCTCGGTGCACTGGCCGACCAGATCGGCGCCAAGAAGAAGCTGCTGGCGGTCTTCGCCGCGCTCGGCGCCGCCGCCACCGCGGGTCTCGCTACGATCGACGAGGGCGAGTGGCTGCTGGCGGCCGGCCTGTTCGTGCTCGCCAACGTCGGCATCGTCGGCAGCGTCGTGTTCTACGATTCGCTGCTGCCGCACATCGCCGCGGACGAGGAACTGGACCGGGTGTCGACGGCCGGTTTCGCGGTCGGCTATGTCGGCGGCGGCCTGATGCTGGCATTCAGTCTGCTGCTGATCCAGCAGCCCGCCCTGTTCGGTCTGCGCGACGGCCTGGTCGCGACGCAGCTCGGTTTCCTGGCGGTGGCACTGTGGTGGCTGCTGTTCACGATTCCGTTGCTGCGGGTGGTACCCGAGCCGCCGGTGGTGGGCGGCACCTGGTCCGGGTCCGGGCACGCGCTGCGCCAGGCCTACCGGCGCCTGCTCGGCACCTTTTGCGAACTGCGCCGCTACCGTGAGGCCTTCTGGCTGCTGCTGGCGGTGATGTTCTACAGCGACGGCATCGGTACGATCATTCGGATGGCGACGATCTACGGCGCCGAGCTGGGCCTGCCGGACAGCGCGCTGATCGGATCGATCCTGATGGTGCAGTTCGTCGGCATGCCCTTCGCGTTTCTGTTCGGTGCTCTGGCGCGCCGCTTCGGGACCCGTCCGGCGCTGCTGTGCGGCCTCCTGGTCTACGTCGGCATTACCGTGTTCGGCGCCACGATCGATTCAGCCCTCGACTTCTTCGTGCTGGCTTTCCTCGTCGCTACGGTGCAGGGCGGCACCCAGGCCCTGTCGCGGTCGCTGTTCGCGCAGCTGATTCCGCGGCGGAAGTCGGCCGAGTTCTTCGGCTTCTTCGCCATCTTCGAGAAGTTCGCGGGCACCTTCGGCCCGCTGCTCGTCGCCGTGCTGATCGCCTGGACCGGGACCACCCGCTACGCGGTGCTGGCGATCGCCGTGTTCTTCCTGGCGGGAATCGCGCTGCTGCTGAAGGTGGATGTGCAGGCGGGCATGCGGGCAGCCCGCGCGGCGCCGGAGGATCAGCCGCCGCGGTAGCAGGCATCGAGCAGCGCGGCCAGTTCGCGGTGGTGGACGGCCAGGTCGCTGCGCTGCTCCACGTAATGTTCACTGGCCACCGCGAAGAACTCGGCGGCGTTGGTGGCGGCGTACGGGTCCAGGAAGGTGTCCTCCCCGGCGTCGACGAGAGCGCAGAGCCGGTCGTATTCGCGCTGCATCGTCTGCTGCCAGCGCTCGCCGAGTCCGGCTGGCAGCACCGGGGTGCCGTTCATCGAGCCGGATTCGGCGTCGAGCTGGTGAGCCGCCTCGTGCACGACAACGTTCAGGCCGTCGCCGGGATGGTCGCAGTCGTACTCGACGTCCGCCCAGGACAGGATCATCTTGCCCTGTTCCCAGGATTCCCCGAGCCGCTCCTCGCGCCGTCGCGTGACCACGCCGGCCTCGTCGACTTCTTCGTGGTCGACGATAAAACTGTCCGGGTACAGCAGTATGTAACGCAGGTCCGGGTAGACGCCGCGTGCCTCGGGCCGCAGCAACAGACAGCACCAGGCGGCGACGATCACGGCCATCGACTCGTCCACCTCGAGACCGGCGCAGCCGTAGAAGTCCTTGTCGTCGACGAAGCGCAGAACGCGCCTCTGCAGGCGTCCCCGCCCCGCCGCGTCCAGTTCGCGGTACGGAGCGACGCGTGAGCGCAGCAGCCGGTCCCAGTCCGGCGGGAACGGCCGGCGTGCCCGACGGTAACGCTGCCAGGCCGCGCCGGCGCCGAAGAGCAGCGCGGCGACGAGCAGGCCGAAGAGCAGGGAGTCGGTCACGGATGCGGACTTCGTCTCGGGTGTCTGGCGTGGCCATGGTAATGTAGCAGCAACCCGATTACCGCGGCCCTCGTGATGCCCTCATGCTGCTGCATGGTTCTGCTGGTCCTGCTGTCCGCCGGTGCCGGGGCGATGCCGCCTGAGCGCCTCGAGGACCTGCAGCCCTGGCTGCGCGACCTCGAGCGGCAGCACGACGACCTCGTGCCCGGCACCGAGCGTCGATTGCGCTGGTACCGTGGTGAGGTGGCGCGCCGGCCCTATGCAATCGTCTACGTGCACGGGTACTCGGCGAGCCGTCAGGAAATCGCGCCGCTGCCGGAGCGCCTCGCCGACTACTGGGGCGCCAACCTGTACGAGGCCCGGCTGCGCGGGCACGGCCGCTCGGGCGAAGCCATGCTGGAAGGGTCGCGCGAAGCCTGGAGAGCGGACCTGCGCGAG
>CAZOUC010000426.1:0-2764 GCA_964582825.1 uncultured Enterobacteriaceae bacterium
ACGTAGGGCAGCAGGGCGGCGATCACTTCGGCACGGCTGCGCACCGGTGTGGCGTCGCCGTAGCAGCGCCAGTCGACCTCGGCGAGCAGGTACGGGCGCTGGTAGGCGGCGCGGCCGAGCATCACCCCGTCGAGCGTCTCGAGGTGGGGCGTGCACTCGTCGAGACTATTGAGGCCGCCGTTGATCACCACCTGCAGGGCCGGCCGTTCGCGCTTCAGGCGATGCACGAAGTCGTAGCGCAGCGGCGGGATTTCGCGATTCTCCTTCGGCGAGAGGCCGTCCAGCCAGGCCTTGCGGGCGTGCACGATGAAACGGCGGCAGCCCCGGGCCGCCACGCGGTCGACGAAGTCGAGCAGGTCCTCGTAGCGCTCGTGGTGATCGATGCCGAGGCGGCACTTGACCGTCACCGGCACCTCCACCTCCACCGCGTCGCGCATCGCCGCCACGCAGTCCCCGACCAGGTCCGGCTCGGCCATCAGGCAGGCGCCGAAGCGGCCCGACTGCACCCGGTCGCTGGGGCAGCCGACGTTCAGGTTGATCTCGTCGTAGCCCCAGTGAGCACCGATGCGCGCGCAGCGCGCCAGTTCTCCCGGGTCGCTGCCGCCGAGCTGCAGCGCGACCGGGTGCTCGGTCTCGTGCCGGCCGAGCAGGCGCTCCTGGTCGCCGTGCAGGATCGCCGCCGTCGTGACCATTTCCGTATACAGCAGGGCGCGGCGGCTGATCAGGCGCAGGAAGTAACGGCAGTGGCGGTCGGTCCACTCCATCATCGGCGCCACCGCAAAGCGGCTGGCCGTTTCGGTCGACGTGCTGTTCACGGCGCGTCCGCCTGCTGCACGTCGATCCAGGCGAGGAGTTTGGCTTCGAGAAAGCGCAGCGGCATCTGGCCGCTGCCGAGCACCTGGTCGTGGAACTCGGCGTAGCTGAAGTCCGCGCCGAGCCGGTCGCGGGCCAGGTCGCGCAGCTGCAGGATCTTGTCCATGCCTACCTTGTAGGCGGTGGCCTGGCCGGGGTTGTTGAAGTAGCGGCGCACCTCGGCGCGCACGGTGGCCTCGGGCCGCGGCGAGTTCTCCAGCAGGTAGTCGACGGCGCGCTGCTCGCTCCAGTCGAAGGCGTGGATACCGGTGTCGACGACCAGGCGCAGCGCCCGCCACAGTTCACCGGTCAGCCGGCCGAAATCGTTCATCGGCTGCCGGTAGAACCCCATGTCTTTGCCCAGGCGCTCGGCGTACAGGCCCCAGCCCTCGGAGTACGCGGTGTAGCCGTGATAGGTGCGGAAGCGGGGCAGGGCGCCGAGTTCCTGCTGGATCGAGATCTGCATGTGGTGGCCCGGCAGGCCCTCGTGGTAGGCGAGGTTCTCCAGACGGTAGCGGGCGATGGCGCGCATGTCGGCGAGGTGAACGTAGAACACGCCCGGTCGCGAGCCGTCGGGTGTGCCGCGGCGGTAGTGCGCGGAACCACCCGGCTGCTCGCGGAAAGGCTCGACGCGGCGCACCTCGAGCCGGGCTCTGGGCAGGATTCCGAAGTAGTCGGGGAGCCGCTGCGCCATGGCGTCCAGGTAGACCCGCGCCTCCTCCAGGTAGGCGTCACGCCCGGCGTCCGTGTTCGGAAAGTAGAAGTCGGGGTTGTCGCGGGCGTAGCGGAAGAAGTCCTGCAGACTGCCGTCGAAGCCGACCTGCTGCTGGATGACGCGCATCCCGGCGTGGATGCGCTCGACTTCGCGCAGGCCCTGGGCATGGATCTCCGCGGCGGACAGCGGCAGGGTCGTGTAGTAGGCAAGACGCCAGGCGTAGAACGCTGCGCCGTCGGGGAGGCTCGACGCGCCGTGGGCCCGCTCGCTGATTTGGTCACGTTGCTCCTGCAACCAGGCGTGAATGGTCTCGTAGGCCGGCAGCATGTGCTCACGGATGGCCCTGCGCGCGGCAGCCAGCAGGGCGTCGTGACGCTGCGCGTCGATCCGGCCGGCCTGCAGCAGCGCCCCGGCCTTGGTCTCGATGTCCCGCCACAGTGCCGTTGCCGGACCGTCTCGGAACGGCTCGCCGTCAATGATGCGCTCGATCTGGCGAATTGCCTGGTCGTGGTCGAAGTACGGTGCCTGGATGCCCAGGCTCGCGGCCTGGCGGGCGCGGTCGAGGTGCTGGCGCAGGTACGGACCCGACGCGCGCAGGCGCGCGACATAGTCGGCCAGGTCCTGCTCGGTGTCGACCCGGTGGTTGTTGATCAGGCTGCTCGGCAGCGAGGAGTGTGGGCCGCGCCGGCCGAACACGTAGCTGTGGTAGCGGAACCGGTGGTTGTACTCGGCGCGTTCGAGCAGGTACAGCCAAAGATCCCAGGAGCGCTGCCCCTCGACGTCGAGCTGGTCGCGATCGAAGCGTTCGCGCATCCTGGCCACGCTGTCGCGGCGCCAGGCCAGGCGACGTTCGGACATGGCGTCGGAGACGTCGTCGAGCCGGTCGTAATCGCTCTTGTCGCCAAGACGGGTCCTGGCCAGCGGACTGAAGTCGAGGTAGCGGGCGAATTCCGCGTCCAGCCAGCGGTGCAGTTCGGCGGTGGCGGTGGAATGCGGTGAGCTGACGCCGACGCTGTTGTCCGATCCGTGAGCGGGGCTGCCGCACAGTACCAGCGTGACGCCGAACGAGAGGAGCCTGGCCAGGTGGCGCTTCATGGTCCGTCCTCGAATAAACCGTCAAGCATACCGCAGGCGGCTCGGGAGCCGGATGGGTCCGACGGCTGCGGCACGGGGGTCAGTCGCTTACCCGCAGGCTGT
>CAZOUC010000427.1:0-2745 GCA_964582825.1 uncultured Enterobacteriaceae bacterium
CCTGCCAGCGCTCTCGCCTGTCGATGCCGATCGGCGGGCGCGTCGAGGAGCTGCGTGTCGACGAGGGCGACGAGGTCGACGAGGGCGACGTGCTGCTGACGCTATGGAACGCCGACCGCAAGGCGACCACGGCGCAGGCGGCGGCGATGCTGCAGGCGGCCTACAACAAGCGCGAGCAGGTCTGCGTCGAGGCGGCCAACCTCGCCAGGGAGGCGCGTCGACTGGAGACCCTGCGCGAGCGCGAGCTGACCTCGCAGGAAGCCAAGGACATGACGGCGACCCGCGCGGAGGCGTCGTCGTTCGCCTGCCAGGCGGCGCGCGACGAGCAGGATATGGCGGCGGCGAGTCTGCAGGCGCAGCAGGCGCTGCTGGAGCAGACGGTGCTGCGCGCGCCGTTTGCCGGCGTCGTCGCCGAGATCAACGGCGAGGTCGGCGAATACGTCACCCCGTCGCCGCCCGGCGTGCCCACCCCGCCGGCCGTGGACCTGATCGATTACCGCTGCCTGTACGTGACCGCACCGATCGACGAGGTCGACGCCGGCCACCTGGCCGTCGGCCAGCCGGCGCGCGTCAGCTTCGACGCCCTGCGCGAGGAGGTGTTCGCCGGCCACGTCAGCCGCATCGCGCCCTACGTGCTCGACCTCGAACGCCAGGCCCGCACCGTCGAGGTCGACGTCCGCTTCGACGACCCGGCCACGATCGAGCGTCTGCTGGTCGGCTACAGCGCCGACATCGACGTGATCCTCGAAACCCGGCCCGACGTGCTCCGCGTGCCGACCGAGAGCCTGCTCGAAGGCAACAGCGTCTATCGATACGACCCGGAATCGGACCGCCTGCAGCGCGTCGAGGTCGAGCTCGGCATCAGCAACTGGGACCAGACCGAGATCGTCGACGGCCTCGACGAGGGCGACCGCATCCTGCTGACGCTCGACCTGCCGGGCCTCGAGGACGGCCTGGCCGTCGTACCCGCCGATGATCCGGATTGAGGGTCTCAGCCGGGTGTTCCGCCTCGGCGACAGCGAGGTCCGCGCGCTCGACGACATCGACCTGGCGATCGAGGCCGGCGAGTACCTGTCGGTGATGGGGCCGTCGGGCTCGGGCAAGTCCACGCTGCTGCACGTGCTCGGCCTGCTCGACCGGCCCGACAGCGGGCGCTACCTGCTCAACGGCACCGACACCTCGACACTCGCCGAGCCGGCACGCGCACGGCTGCGCCAGCACGAGATCGGCTTCGTGTTCCAGGCCTTTCACCTGGTGCCACGCCTGAGCGCACGCGAGAACATCGAGCTGCCGATGACCCTGGCCGGCACCGTTCCGCGCGAGCGCGCCGCGCGCGTCGACGAATTGCTGGCGGCGCTGGACCTGGCCGACCGGGCGGACCACCTGCCGAACCAGTTGTCCGGTGGCCAGCGCCAGCGCGTCGCCATCGCCCGCAGCGTGGCCATGAAGCCGTCCCTGCTGCTGGCCGACGAGCCGACCGGCAATCTCGACAGCCGCTCGGGCAGGGAGGTCATCGAGCTGCTCGAACGACTCAATGCCGATGGCATCACGCTGCTGGTGGTCACGCACGACCCGGATCTCGGTGACCGGGCACGGCGCAGCCTGCGCATGATCGACGGCCGCATCGACCAGGACCTGCGCCGCGATGCGCCTGCCTGACCTGCTGCGCTTTGCAACGCAGTCGCTGCGCCGGCAGCGCTTTCGCAGCGCGATGCTGCTGCTGGCGGTCGCCATCGGCGTCGCCGCGGTGCTGGTGCTGACGGCGCTCGGCGAAGGCGCGCGGCGCTATGTGCTCGGCGAGTTCGCCTTCCTCGGCAAGGACACCCTGGTGATGCTGCCCGGGCGCAAGGAGACGACCGGCGGCATGCCACCGATCATGGGAACCGCGCCGCGCGACATCACCCTGCGCGAGGTGGAGATCCTCGGCCGCACGGTGCCGGGCATCGAACGCATCGCGCCGCTCGTCGTCGGCAACGCGCCGGCGTCCCACGAGTCCCTGTCCCGGGATGCCATCGTACTCGGCACCACCCGCGACTTCTTCACGGTGCGCCGCCTGACGGTCAGTCGCGGCGAGCTGCTGCCGGCGATGCCGGCCACCGAGGAACGGGCGGTGGCGGTGATCGGCGAGACGATCCGCGACGAGCTGTTCGGCCGGGAGCGCGCGATCGGGCAGTGGATCCGCCTGCGCGACTACCGCTTCCGGGTGGTCGGCGTGCTGTCCGACGAGGGCGACTCCTTCGGCATGAACATGCGTGAGGCGATCGTCGTGCCGGTGGCCTCGGCCCAGGCCCTGTTCAACGTCGAGGGTCTGTTCCGCGTCGTGCTGCGCATCTCCGATCGGTACCGGATCGACACCATGCGCGCGGCCCTCGAGCGGCGCATGACAGACCTGCACGAGGGCGAACTGGATGTCACCGTGGTCAGCCCCGACGCCATGATCAGCACCCTGAGCGACATCCTGCAGATCCTGACCCTCGGTGTCGGCGGCATCGCCGCGATCAGCCTGCTGGTGGCGGGCATCATGGTGATGAACGTGATGCTGGTGACCGTGCGGCAGCGCACCGCCGAGATCGGCCTGCTCAAGGCGCTCGGCGCCCCGAACGGGCTGATCCGGACGCTGATCCTGGTCGAGGCGGCGCTGCTGGCGGCGCTCGGCGTCCTGCTCGGTCTCGGCATCGGCCAGCTCGCCGTGGTCGCCGGACGCGCGCTGTTTCCGACCCTGCCGTTCGCGACGCCGGCCTGGGC
>CAZOUC010000428.1:0-263 GCA_964582825.1 uncultured Enterobacteriaceae bacterium
GGAGCTTTCCCCATGAGACCAGAGGCATGACGATGAGCGAAGCCGCCGCGACGACGGCCCTGCGGATGACTCGTGCCGACATTACGCGGCCTCCCTGGCCGGGTGATGCACCTGCACCTGCGGAAACGGAATCTCGACGCCGACCTCGTCGAAGCGCAGCTTGACGCGCTCGATCAGGTCGAAGCGCACCGACCAGTAATCGGCGGCGTTGACCCAGGGCCGGCAGACGAAGTTCACCGACGAGTCGGCGAGCTCGGCGACGG
>CAZOUC010000428.1:273-2739 GCA_964582825.1 uncultured Enterobacteriaceae bacterium
AGGGCGGGTCGGCGAGGATGCGCTCCTCGGCAGCGACGATCGCCTCGAGCTCGCGCTTGACCAGGGCCAGGTCGGCGTCGTAGGAGACGCCGAACACCAGGTCGATGCGCCGCGTCGGCATCGCCGAGAAGTTGGTGATGTTGCCGGCCATGACGCCCGAGTTGGGTACGATGATCTTGACGTTGTCGGGTGTCGTCAGGGTGGTGACGAATACGGAGATTTCCTGCACGGTGCCCGCTTCGCCGGCCACCTTGACGAAATCGCCGACGCGGATCGGACGGAAGATCAGCAGCAGCACGCCGGCCGCGAAGTTGGCCAGGGAGCCCTGCAGGGCCAGGCCGACGGCGAGGCCGGCGGCACCGACGATGGCCACGAAGGAGGCCGTCTGCACGCCGAGCTGGCTGAGCGCGGCGATGATCACGACGGTCAGCGCCAGCGCGTAGGCCAGGTTGCTGATGAAGCGGGCCACCGTGACGTCGACCTGCTTTTCCATCAGGTTTCCGAGCAGGTTGGTGACCCGGCGCGCCACCCATTTACCGACGATGAAGATCAGCAGCGCGACGAGAATCTTGCCGCCGAACTGCACGACCAGGGTGGTCGCCTGCTCCATGAGGGCGTTGAAATCGAGGTTCAGTTCCATGTGTGTCCCCTTGAACTTTTGCCGCCGGTAGGCGTCTTTTGAGAGGACGCGGATTTTAGCAGGTTGCGCTGACAGCGGTACTTGAAACCGCCGTGAACGGGGCGGTATATTCCGCGCCGCCCGACTTCCCCGCGCCGAGGCGGGGGGCTGCTCGACATAGGGAACATGGAGGAGCCATGATCGAAGTGGCACAGCTGTGCAAACGCTTCGGTACACACACGGCCGTCGACGATCTCTCGTTCCGGGTGGAACCCGGCGAGGTGCTGGGCTTCCTCGGCCCGAACGGCGCCGGCAAGTCGACGACGATGAAGATGATCGCCGGATTCCTGGCGCCGACCAGCGGCAGCATCCGCGTGTACGGGCACCGCATCGGCGAGGACACGCTCGCCGCCCAGCGTCGCATGGGTTACCTGCCAGAAGGCGCCCCGTTGTACGACGACATGACTGCCGGCCAGTTCCTGCGCTTCGTCGCCGAGGTCCGCGGCCTGCGCGGTGCGGAGCGCGACCGCCGCCTGGCGACGGTTGTAGACCAGCTCGAGCTCGGTGCCGTGCTGCCACAGCGGATCGAGACCCTGTCCAAGGGCTTCAAGCGGCGCGTCGGCCTGGCCCAGGCGCTGGTCCACGACCCGGACGTGCTGATCCTCGATGAGCCGACTGATGGCCTCGATCCCAACCAGAAGCACCAGGTGCGCGACCTGATCCAGGGGCTGGCGACCGACAAGATCGTCATCGTTTCGACGCACATCCTCGAGGAGGTGGAGGCGGTCTGCAACCGCGCGATGATCATCGCTGGCGGGCGCCAGCTGTTCGACGGGACCCCCGGAGAGCTGCTGGCGCGGGCGCCTCAGCATGGCGCCGTGCGCCTGCACCTGGCCGAGCCCGTTGTCTGCCGCGAGCGCCTGCTGGCGCTGCCGGGCGTACGTGAGGTCGATGTCGGCGACGACGGTCGCCAGCTGACGGTCTACCCCGAGGACGGCGGTACCATTCTGCCGGCGGTGGCGGCGTGTGTTCACGAGGCCGGCTGGCCGGTCGACGACCTGCATCTCGAGCAGGGCCGCCTCGACCAGGTGTTCCGCCAGATCACCCGGTCGGAGGCGGCCTGATGCTTCAGGTGCTGTTCCGCCGCGAACTGGCGGCCTACTTCGCGACGCCCCTCGCGTTCGTCTTCGTGCTGATCTTTCTCGTGCTCAGCGGGGTGTTCACGTTCTACCTGGGCGGCTTCTACGAGCGCGGCCAGGCGGACCTCAGCGCGTTTTTCAATTTCCACCCCTGGCTGTACCTGTTCCTGGTGCCGGCGCTGTCGATGCGTCTGTGGGCCGAAGAGCGCCGCAGCGGCACCATCGAACTGCTGCTGACCCTGCCGGTGACGCCGGGGCAGGCCGTGCTGGCCAAGTTCCTGGCCGCCTGGAGCTTCACCGGCATCGCGCTGGCGCTGAGCTTTCCGATCTGGGTCACGGTCAATTACCTGGGTGAACCCGATAACGGCGTGATCCTGTCGAGCTACCTCGGCAGCTGGCTGATGGCCGGCAGCTTCCTCGCGATCGGCTCGTGCATGTCGGCGCTGACGCGCAACCAGGTCATTGCCTTCATCCTCACCGCCGTGGCCTGTTTCCTGTTCGTGCTGGCCGGGTTTCCCCTGGTGCTGGACGCCTTCAGTGCCTGGGCGCCGCAGCTTCTCATCGACGCCGTCGCGTCGATGAGCTTCCTGACCCATTTCAGCGCGGTGTCGCGCGGCGTCGTCGCGCTGCGGGACCTGCTGTTCTTCCTGTCGATGATCGCCGTGTGGCTGCTGGCCACGCGTGTCGTCCTCGAAATGCGCCAGGCCG
>CAZOUC010000429.1:0-2739 GCA_964582825.1 uncultured Enterobacteriaceae bacterium
CGGTGTTCAGGATGCTCATGCGGGTCCAGCGTTCCCGGTCCCGGTAAGCCCTCGCGGCCTGCTCCTGGGCGTCGACGAAACCGCGGAAGTCGGCAACGGTCATCCACGGGTCGGAAGGCGAACGCAGCGACTCGATGATCGGCGCGAACAGGCCGGGCTCGAAACGGTTGAAGGCACCCGACTCGAGCAGGTTCATCACCGCGGCAAGGTCCGCGTCGGCGGCGATGATCGACGCCGGATCGTAGTCGCGGCGCATCTCGACCACCTCGTCGGCGCGCAGCCCGAACAGGAAGAAATTCTCCGCGCCGACGGCGTCGCGGATCTCGATGTTGGCGCCGTCCAGCGTACCGATCGTCAGCGCCCCGCTCATCATGAATTTCATGTTCCCGGTGCCCGAGGCTTCCTTGCCGGCGGTCGAGATCTGCTCCGACAGGTCGGTACCCGGACAGATCACCTCCATCGCCGTGACGCAGTAATCGGGCAGGAAGGCGACCTGCAGCCAGGGCCGGGCCCGGGTGTCGCCGTTGACGATTTCGGCGACGTTGTTGATCAGCTTGATGAACAGCTTGGCCATCGCGTAGCCCGGTGCCGCCTTGCCGCCGAACAGCACGAAGCGCGGCGTCATGCCGTCGGTGTCACCGCGCAGCACGCGCCGGTACAGGTGAATGACGTGCAGGCAGTTCAGCAGCTGCCGCTTGTACTCGTGCAGGCGCTTGATCTGCACGTCGAACAGCATCGCCACGTCCGGCTCGATCTGGCAGCGGCGCGCGACCAGCTCCACCAGGCGCGCCTTGTTGGCCTGCTTGATGGCGTGCCAGCGCTCGCGGAAGGCGCCGTCGTCGACCGCCGGCCGCAGGTCCTCGAGGCGCTCGAGGTCGAGCAGCCAGCCGTCGCCGATGCGCTCGCTGATCAGCCCGGCGAGCGCCGGATTGCAATGCGCCAGCCAGCGGCGCGGCGTCACGCCGTTGGTCTTGTTGTTGAATTTCTCCGGCCACAGCTCGTAAAAGTCGCGAAACAGACCCTGTTCCAGCAGCCGGGTGTGCAGTTCGGCGACGCCGTTGACGGAGTAACTGCCGACGACGGCCAGGTGGGCCATGCGCACCTGCGGGTCCGCGCCCTCCTCGATGATCGACATGCGCGCGAGGCGGTCGCTGTGCCCCGGCCAGCGCGCCTCGACGTCGGCCATGAAGCGCGCGTTGATCTCGTAGATGATCTCGAGCAGACGCGGCAGCAGCTCCCGGAACAGGCGCACCGGCCAGCGCTCCAGGGCCTCGGGCAGCAGCGTGTGGTTGGTGTAGGCCATCACCGAGCGGGTGATCTCCCAGGCACCGTCCCACTCGAATTCGTAGACGTCCATCAGCAGTCGCATCAGTTCGGCGACCGCCACGCTCGGGTGGGTGTCGTTGAGCTGGAAGGCGTTGCAGGCGGCAAACTCGCTGAAGTCGCCGTCGTTGCGCTCGGCCCAGCGGCTCAGCACGTCCTGCAGACTCGCCGACGCCAGGAAGTACTGCTGGCGCAGGCGCAGTTCCTTGCCGCTCTCGCTGGCGTCGTTCGGGTACAGCACCATCGTGATCTGCTCGGCCGCGTTCTTGGCCGCCACCGATTCGGTGTAATCACCGGCGTTGAAGTCCTCGAGATCGAAGGCGTCGGTCGCCTGCGCCTTCCACAGGCGCAGGGTGTTCACGGTGTCGTTGTGAAAACCCGGCACCGGGACGTCGTAGGGCACCGCCAGCACGTCGTGCGTGTTGACCCAGCGCACGTGCAGGCGACCGTCGACGTCGGCGTAGCTCTCGGTGCGCCCCCCGAAGTGGATGCGGCGCGTGAACTCCGGCGCGGGAATTTCCCAGGGATTGCCGAACTTCAGCCACTGGTCGGGATACTCGACCTGGAAGCCGTTCTCGATGCGCTGGTGGAACATGCCGTACTGGTAGCGCAGGCCGTAACCGGTGACCGGGTAACCGAGGGTCGCGCAGCTGTCGAGGAAGCAGGCGGCCAGTCGCCCGAGACCGCCGTTGCCGAGCCCGGCGTCGAACTCCTCCTCGGCGAGCTGCTGGAAGTCGCAGTCGTACTCGCGCAGCGCCTCGCGGATCGACTCGTCGAGGTGCGCGTCGAGGTTCAGCACCGCGTTGTTGAGCATGCGTCCCATCAGGAATTCCATCGACAGGTACGCCACGCGGCGCTGCCCGGGCTGGCGGTAGCGGTCGCGGGTGGTGCGCATCCGGTCGATCAGGCGGTCACGCACCGCCAGCGCGACCGCGCTGTACAGGTAGTGGCGGCTCTTCGGGCTTATTTCCCGACCCAGCGATACGTGGAAGTGCCGGGCGATATCGAGGGCCACGGACTGCTGGTCCATACCCAGCCAGCGATCGTGGATACTCGCCTTGCCCTTGTCAGGCTGCTTCATGTCGATCTCCCTCTCCGTGGGTCAGCCCCTGCAGCACCACCAGGCTGCAGGGTTCCATCGCCATCGCCCCGCCGGCCGGACAATGCTCCTGCAGCGGCACGCCATTCTCGTCCCGGGTGTCGAGCAGTACGCGCCAGCCGGCGACACCGGGCAGGACGGGTGGCGCGAAGTCGATCGCGTCGCGCCCGGCGTGAAACAGGATCGCCAGGCGACCCGGGCCGCCGGCGAGCAGGCAGCATACGGAGCGCTGATGCTGCTCCTGCCACTGCTCGGGACGCATCGGTTCGCCGCGGGTATTGAACCAGAGCATGCACTCGTCATCGCCATGCTCGGCC
>CAZOUC010000430.1:0-2735 GCA_964582825.1 uncultured Enterobacteriaceae bacterium
CGAGGCGCTGGACATGCCCTATCTGCAGGCGCCCATCGGCCTGCATTCCACGACTAAATTCCTGCACGCGCTCGGCGAACAGCTCGGCCTTGATGTGGAGCCCTTCATCGAGAAGGAAAAGCACACCACCATCAAGCCGCTCTGGGATCTGTGGCGCTCGGTCACCCAGGACTTCTTCGGCACGGCGAACTTCGCCGTGGTCGCCAACGAAACCTATACGCGCGGTCTGCGCCACTTCCTCGAAGAGGAACTGGGCCTCCCCTGCGTCTTCGCGCAGGCCCGCCAGCCTGGCCACAAGACCGACAACGAGGCCGTGCGCCGCGCGCTGCAGGAGCGCGCGCCGCTGCTGGTGCTCGGCAGCTACAACGAGCGCATGTACCTCGCCGAGAGCGGCGCCCGCTCCGTTTACCTGCCGGCCTCGCTGCCCGGCACGATCATCCGTCGCCACACCGGCACGCCGTTCATGGGCTACGCCGGGGCGACCTACCTGGTGCAGGAAGTGTGCAATGCGCTGTTCGACGCGCTGTTCAACATCCTGCCGCTGGGAACCGACCTGGACGAGACCGCAACGGCCACACCCGCGCGTGAGCGCGCGCAGCTGGCCTGGGAACGCGACGCCCAGACACTGCTCGACGAACTCGTTTCCGCCGAGCCGGTGCTGGTGCGCATTTCCGCCGCCAAGCGTCTGCGCGACAGCGCCGAACGCAACGCGCGACGCAACGGCGACGACGTGGTCCGCTGCGAACACATTACGACGGCTCGCGGTGCCCCGCATGGCGAGCTGCACTGAATTCGGCACGGCCGGCCGCGTGCCGGGCCGAGCCGATTAGGAAGACGGAAGAATGTATGCATTCAAGCCGCAGGAGTTACGAAACATGGTGAGAGCAAGCAGCACAGATAGGCCGTGCAGCGCACACAACCGCCAGGAAAGCATCGAGTACCGCTCGCTGATGGTGCTGGCTTTCCTGCTCTTCCTGGCGATTGCGACGGTCAGTCGGCTTGTGCCGAAAGAATGGCGCCCGCTGGCAACGGGTCAGAGCGAGTCGATCATCGCCGAGGCCAAGCGCACGGCGCACACGGTTGTTCCGTTTGCATTCATGAATTGAGGCGGCGTCCCGCGGACGCTAATGGAGTCACGCTATGTCAATGCTGAGCTTTGAACGCAAGTACCGCGTTCGCGGCGGTACCTTGCTGGGTGGGGATCTGTTCGATTTCTGGATCGGACAGTTCTATGTCGGATTTTTCGGAGTCACGACGATCTTCTTCGCCGTGCTGGGCACGGCGCTGATTCTGTACGGCGCCTCGCAGGGCCCGACCTGGAACCTGTGGCAGATCAGCATCGCGCCGCCGGACCTCAGCTACGGGCTCGCGCTGGCGCCGCTCAACGAAGGCGGCCTCTGGCAGATCATCACGGTCTGCGCGATCGGCGCTTTCGGCTCCTGGGCACTGCGCCAGGCCGAAATCTCCCGCAAGCTGGGTATGGGGCTGCACATCCCCTTCGCCTTCAGCGTCGCGGTGTTCGCCTACGTCACGCTGGTCGTATTCCGGCCGCTGCTGCTCGGCGCCTGGGGCCACGGCTTCCCCTACGGGATCTTCAGTCACCTCGACTGGGTTTCCAACGTGGGCTACCAATACCCCCACTTCCACTACAACCCGGCGCACATGCTCGCCATCACCTTCTTTTTCACCACGACGCTGGCACTGTCGATGCACGGCTCGCTGATCCTCGCGGTCACCAACCCGAAGAAAGGCGAACCGGTCAAGACGGCGGAACATGAAAACACCTTCTTCCGCGACTTCATCGGCTACTCGATCGGCGCGCTCGGCATCCACCGCCTCGGCCTGTTCCTGGCCCTGTCAGCCGGTTTCTGGAGTGCCGTGTGCATCATCATCAGCGGCCCCTTCTGGACCCGCGGATGGCCCGAGTGGTGGAACTGGTGGCTCGAGCTGCCGATCTGGTAACTGACGCGGAGTACAAACCATGGCTGAATATCAAAACATCTTTACAAGGGTGGTGGTCAAGGCTCCGCTATACCCCGGCGTGGACCTTGGCGAACCGGACAACAAAGAACGCACCGGTGGGACACATTCCTACTGGCTGGCGAAGATCGGCGACGCCCAGTTGGGGCCCATCTACCTCGGCGGCACCGGCGTTGCCTCGCTGATCTGCGGTTTCATCGCCATCGAGATCATCGGTCTGAACATGCTCGCCTCGGTCGGCTGGGATCCGATCCAGTTCGTCCGGCAGCTGTTCTGGCTCGCCCTCGAACCGCCACCGGCATCCTACGGCCTGAGCATTCCGCCGCTCCATGACGGCGGCTGGTGGCTGATGGCCGGTTTCTTCCTGACCGCCTCGATCCTCCTGTGGTGGGTCCGCACCTACCGGCGCTCCCGGGCGCTCGGCATGGGTACGCACCTCGCGTGGGCCTTTGCTTCCGCCATCTTCCTGTACCTGGTGCTCGGTTTCTTCCGCCCGCTCCTGATGGGCAGCTGGGCAGAAGCGGTGCCTTTCGGAATCTTCCCGCACCTGGACTGGACCGCAGCGCTGTCGATCCGCTACGGCAACCTCTACTACAACCCGTTCCACGCCCTGTCGATCGCCTTCCTGTACGGCTCGACCCTGCTGTTCGCAATGCATGGCGCCACGATCCTCGCCGTCAGCCGCTTCGGCGGTGACCGCGAAATCGACCAGATCACCGATCGCGGCACGGCCTCGGAACGAGCCGCGCTGTTCT
>CAZOUC010000431.1:0-2735 GCA_964582825.1 uncultured Enterobacteriaceae bacterium
AGGCGATCACGGCGCAGCTGGGCCACCTTGTAGGCTTCGTGCATGATCCGCAGCATGCCGAAGCTGGTGCCGCCGCCGATGTCGCTGCCGAGCGCCAGCGGCACGCCGGCGGTGCGCGTCGCGCGCAGGTCGAACAGGCCGCTGCCCATGAACAGGTTGCAGGTCGGGCAGTGCACCAGCGCGGCGCCCGCTTCGGCAAGCTGGGCCCGGTCGCGGGCGTCGAGCCAGACGCCGTGGGCGAACACGCTGCGGCGGCGCAGCAGTCCGAAGTCCGCGTAGATCTGCAGGTAGCTGCGCTGATTCGGGAACAGCTGGCGTACCCAGACGAGCTCTTCCTCGTTTTCTGCCAGGTGCGTGTGCACGTGCGGGTCGGGAAAGCGCTCGGCGAGCGCGCCGGCGACGCGCAACTGTGCCTCGCTCGATGTGCAGACGAAGCGCGGCGTGATGGCGTAAGCGAGCCGGCCGCGACCCTGCCAGCGCTGGATCAGCGCGACGGCATCGTCGTGGGCGCGTTCCGGGGTGTCGCGCAGGGCATCCGGGCAGTTGCGGTCCATCATCACCTGGCCGCCGACGACGCGCATGCCGCGGCGCAGGGCGGCAGCGAACACCGCGTCGGCCGATGCCGGGTGTGAAGAGCCCATGACCAGCGCCGTCGTGGTGCCGTTGCGCAGGAGTTCGTCGAGGAAGAAGCCGGCGACGCTGTCGGCGTGCCCGGCGTCGGCGAACGCCTGTTCGGCAGGGAACGCATAGCGCTCCAGCCAGTCGATCAGGCGCTCGCCGTAGGAGGCCACGATGTCGGTCTGGACGACGTGGCAATGTGCGTCGATGAATCCGGGCAGGATCCAGCGTCCGCTGTGGTCGTCGATCGGGACATCGGCCGGCAGGCCAGCCAGGACTTCGGCGGCCGGTCCCAGCTTGGTACACTTGCCGCCTTCGATCAGCAGCACAGCGTCTTCGCAGAACTCGAGGGCGGTGTCGGGGTGCCGGACCGGGTCGTCGACGAAGTGCAGGATCGATCCGCGCAGCGCCCGCGTCTGCGGCGCCGGCGCGGCCGGATCGGGATTGTCCTGCGGAGCCTCTGCCATGGAAAAGACCTTTATCACCGCGACTTCACTGCTGCGCGACTCGTTCCAGCTCGCAGCGAACATCTACCAAAGCGGCTTCCGCCCGAATTTCATCGTCGGCATCTGGCGCGGCGGCAGCCCGGTCGGCATCGCGATCCAGGAGTTCTTCGAGTACGTGGGCGTCGAAACCGATCATATCGCAGTGCGTACCAGTTCATATACGGGCATCGGCAAGCAGTCCAAGCAGGTTCGGGTACACGGCCTGCAATACCTGGTCGAGAACATCGAGGCCGAGGATTCCCTGCTGGTGGTCGACGACATCTTCGATTCCGGGCGCAGCATCGAGGCCTTCCTTCGCGAGCTGCGCAGCAAGACGCGACGCAACATGCCGGAAACCGTGAAGATTGCCTGTCCCTGGTACAGGCCGACCAACAACCGAACCGAGTTGGTGCCGGACTACTACGTCAATTCGACCGACGCCTGGGTCGTGTTTCCCCATGAACTGTCCGGTCTGAGCTTCGAGGAGATCGCCAGCGGCAAGGAAGAGCTGCAGCCGATCATCGACGTGTTTCGCCGGCACTGAACCCCACCCGGGTTGCGCAGGAGCCTCCATGAGCCATCTCGCCGTATTCACCACCGTCGCCAGCGAGGAGGAGGCGCGATCGCTGGCCGCGACGATCCTGTCGCGACGCCTGGCGGCCTGTGTCCAGGTCTCCGAGATCGAGAGCCACTACGAGTGGCAGGGCGAACTGCAGCGGGATCGGGAATACCGCCTGCTGTGCAAGACCCGGTCGGCGCTGTACACCGAGCTGGAACGGGTGATCACCGAGCAGCACAGCTACGAGCTGCCGGCGATCTACGCACTGCCGATGGCGCCGGTCAGCGCGGCCTTCGCGGCCTGGATCGACGACAACACCCGGCCCTGAGTCGACTCAGACGCCGACCGGGTGCCAGGTCGTCTTGATTTCCTGCGTGTCGCGAATCAGGTAGGGATCATCGCCGCTGCGATCCCAGCGCCGGCCGACGCGATCGACCACCCGCTTGACGTTGCCGGCCGCGGCCCGCTCCATCGCCGTGCGCTGCTCGGCGCTGGCTTCGCAGTAGACTAGTGCGTTCACGTCCATGTGGCTGGCGAACACTTCGTGCAGTTCGGCGCGCTGGCCGGTCAGCAGGTTGACGATGCCGGCCGGTACGTCCGACGCGTTCAGCACCTCGCCGAAACTGATCGCCCCGAGCGGTCTTGCCTCCGAGGCGAGCACGATACAGCTGTTGCCGCCGACGATGACCGGTGCGACGTTGGCCACCAGGCCGAGGACGCTGCTCGCGTCCGGCGCCAGGATGGCGACGACGCCGACCGGCTCGGGTACCGAGAAATTGAAGTGCGCCGATGCGACCGGGTTGACGCTGCTGAACAGCTGCTGGTACTTGTCGGACCAGCCGGCGAAGTACACGAGGCGGTCGACAGCGGCGCTGACCTCCGCGCGCGCCTGGCCGCGCGTGGCGCCGCAGGCGACCAGCTCGTCGATGAACTGCTGCTGCCTCCCCTCCATGATCTCGGCGATCCGGTACAGGATCTGACCGCGCAGGTAGGCGCTGGTCGAGGCCCAGGCCGGCTGCGCCGCCCGCGCTGCGACCACCGCCTCGCGGAAATCCTTGCGGCTGGCGAGACAG
>CAZOUC010000432.1:0-2730 GCA_964582825.1 uncultured Enterobacteriaceae bacterium
ACATGGGCGAGTGTTACTGGGGGAGCTACCGCCTGCAGGACGGCACGCCGGTCCTCCTGCACGACGACTGTCTGTCCAGGGAGTCCGAGATCGCCCTGCCTGCCGTTGCGACCGGTGGAGTCGATGTGGTGGTCGGTGATGCTGAACTGGTCGCGCGCCTGGCGGATCGTTTCGCTGTTGCCGGCCGGGCGGCCAGCCCGAGTGCCCTCGACCTCGCGCGTATTGCCGGGACGGAGCCCCGCTCGGCCCACCGCCCGGCCTTTGCGGCGCAGCCGGTCTACCTGCGCGGGGCGGGCGCCTGGAAGACGCTGTCCGAACAGGGACGCTGAGGGGAGCGACGTCGTCCATGGACAGCCTGCAGCTGATCGTCCTCGCCCTGATCCAGGGCATTACCGAGTTCCTGCCGATATCGAGTTCGGCGCACCTGCTGTTTCCGAAGCTCCTGCTGGGATGGCAGGACCAGGGACTCGCGGTCGACGTCGCCCTGCACCTTGGGACCTTGCTCGCCGTGGTCCTGTACCTGCGCCGCGACCTGCTGCAGATGCTGCTTGGCACCCTGCGCTGGGTGCGGACCCGCCACGTAGATGACGGCGCAAGGAGCAGCGGTCTGGTCCTGATCGCGACCTTGCCGCTGCTGCCTGCGGGTCTGTTCGTCGCCCCGCATATCGACGCGCTGCGCAGCACCGCTGTCGTCGCCGCGACGACGATCGGCTACGCGCTGCTGCTGTGGTATGCCGACCGGCGCAGCGTGACCACGCCGCGCAGGGCGCATCTGGATGCGCGCAGTGCGCTGCTGATCGGCCTGGCCCAGGTGCTGGCCCTGGTGCCGGGCACGTCACGATCCGGTATCACGATGACGGCGGCGCTGCTGCTCGGGCTCGACCGGGTGGCCGCCGCGCGCTTTTCCTTTCTGCTGGCCATTCCAGCGATCGCCGCGTCCGCCCTGCACCAGCTCGTCGAACTGCTGCGCAGCCCGGAGCCTGCGCCGTGGCTGCTGCTCGCCGCCGCCGCGGGGCTTGCCGCGTTGGTGGCCCTGGCGGCGATGCATGCCCTGATTGCCTGGCTGCAGCGATACGGCATGCTGCCGTTCGTCCTGTATCGCCTGGTGCTGGGGGCCGCGCTGCTGGTGATGACTGCGTTATAATCCGGCACTTCGGCAGCCGCTCGGGTCATTCCGCTTGGAAATCGGTGCCTTTCCTCCTTCGTTGCCGATTCCGTCCGCGACCGGCCAGACGTCGCAGGAGCGTGGCGGAACGCGCAATCCTGCGGCCGCCGAGGCCGCCGCCGAGCAGCGGGCGTCCGTCGAGCGCCCCGTGCGCTCCCGAGACTTGCTGCTGCGCAGTGCCGAGCTCCAGCCTGACCTCGAGCCCGGCGCACGCCAGGCGCTCGATTCCTACCTGACCGTTGCATCCCTGGCACCGCGCGATGCGTCCGGTGGCGAACTCGTCGGTCTCGACCTGTTCGTTTGAGGATGGCGGTGCAGCGACTCGCATTCATCGGGCTCGGCGTGATGGGCTACCCGATGGCCGGCCACCTGCAGGGCGCCGGCCACCACGTCACCGTGTTCAATCGCACCGCAAGCCGGGCCGATCGCTGGCAGGCCGAGTACGGCGGCGCCTGCGCCGGGAGCCCGCGGGCGGCGGCCTCGGACGCCGACGTGGTGTTCTGCTGCGTCGGTGATGACAACGATCTTCGCGCCGTGACCCTCGGCGACCAGGGCGCCTTCGCGGGCATGCGCGCCGGCAGTGTGTTCGTCGATCACACGACCGCCTCGGCCGCGGTGGCGCGAGAGCTGGCTGCAGACGCCGCCAGCCGCGGCATCGCTTTCGTCGACGCACCGGTCTCGGGAGGTCAGGCCGGCGCCGAACGGGGCCGCCTGACGGTCATGGCCGGTGGCGACGAGGCGACCATCGCCAGGGTCACGCCGCTGCTGAATCACTACGCGCACCGCGTACGCCGGGTCGGTCCTCACGGACACGGGCAACTCGCCAAGATGGTCAACCAGGTCTGTATCGCCGGGCTGCTGCAGGGGCTTGCCGAGGCCCTGCATTTCGGGCGTCGCGCCGGACTCGACATGGACGCCGTATACGAGGTCATCAGCGGCGGCGCCGCGCAATCCTGGCAGCTCGACAACCGTTTTCACACCATGCTCGAGGGCGCCTTCGAACACGGCTTCGCGGTGGACTGGATGCGTAAGGACCTGGACATCGTGCTCGCGGAGGCGCGCCGCAACGGCAGTACCTTGCCGGTAACCGCCCTGGTCGACCAGTTCTACGCCGACGTGCAGGCGCTCGGTGGCGGTCGCTGGGACACGTCGAGCCTGCTGCTGCGCCTCGATCCGACTGAAGGGGAATGATCAATGACTGAAGATCGGGCTCTGGTCGACGACCTGCTGGCCTTTCTGGCGGCATCCCCGACGCCGTTCCACGCGGTGGCCGAGTCGACCGCCCGCCTGCAGCGCGCCGGATTCGAGCGCCTCGACGAGGGCGCCGCATGGGCGCTGCAGCCGGGTGGGCGCTACCTGCTCAGCCGCAATGGCTCCTCGCTGATCGCCTACGTGCATGGACGGCGGCCGCAGCTCGAAACGGGTCTGCGCCTGATCGGCGCACACACCGACAGTCCCTGCCTCAAGCTCAAGCCGCGCGCCCTGCTGCGCGAACGCGGCTACCTGCGTCTCGGCGTCGAGGTGTATGGCGGCGCGCTGCTCAATCCCTGGTTCGACCGGGACCT
>CAZOUC010000433.1:0-760 GCA_964582825.1 uncultured Enterobacteriaceae bacterium
ATCAACTATACTTCCAGTAATTTCGCTTTTCAATTAGGCGGAAGATATCGAGACACTACCAATTACAGCTATGGCGGCGCTATGATAGCCACTAATAGCTTCACAAAAGACCAGGATATTAGCCTGAAAATCGCTTACATTTTACCAAACTCAGGGCAACTAACGTTGAATTCTGATTTACACTTTGGTGGCCCGTGGGGCAAGCCCTATGGATTCAACCAAAAGCAAATGAAAGCGGTCAACAAGAATGATAATAGTTATTACATGGCGCTTGATTATATCATCAATGAGCTGAGATTCTTTGATGAAATCAACGCTTCGGTTTTTTATAACTACGAAACGAGAGACTATTACAAAAAAATGCTGAATGTTCTTTTTGACGTGACGGACGAGACCAAAGTCAGTTACTTGGATCAGTATGGAGGTGGCCATTTACACGCCAGGGTTACTAATACGTCTCATAGCTTTATTGTCGGTTTGGACGGATATTCATTTAGGCTATGGAGCCCGAGCACAAATATCAATTTTACCCATGATACAACCAATACGGATATAGGAATCCAAGGCGCCGGTATCAGTACCGTTGGCGCGTTTTTTCAATATAATTGGAACATTTCCCCAAAAACGGATTTAGTGATCGGTTCCCGTTTTGATTACGCGAAGGTTTTAGAGGGCGATAATCCTTCCGGTAGTAAAGAGCTTCTCGGATACACCAATAGCTTTGAGAATAGAACGGCCATTAGCGGGAATTTAGGCATTA
>CAZOUC010000433.1:770-2729 GCA_964582825.1 uncultured Enterobacteriaceae bacterium
TTTTTCTCTTGAACGAAATCGCGGTCGGCCCTATTTTAATCTAGGTAGAGCTTTCCGGATGCCGAACGCGAATGAGATGTTTAGCGAGCAGATTACTTGCGGCGGTATCGTCTCCGGTAATCCAGGGCTCAAACCGGAATATAGTTTGAATTTTGATTTAGGTTTCAGGGGAGCTTATCAGAATTTTGATTGGGACATCGCTTTATTCGCGAATTATTACCAAGACTTGATCCAAAAGGTGGTGGCGGATGATTTGGCGGAGTTTGATCAGATTTTTGAGAATACGGATTTAGCCAGAATTATCGGCGCTGAACTTCAATCCGCCTATACTTTCGAAGATATATTCGGAGAAGGCCACGATCTGAAGCCGTTAATATCTTTTACCGCTTATCGAGGTGATGACTTGTCAGCTATTAGTGTGCAAGGAAAGGAGTTTCAAGCGGGTGACACGCTTGCGGGGATCCCCCCTTATCGGCTGAAAGGATCGCTTCGATATACTAAATACTTTATGACGTGGAAATTTTTCATTCAAGCCAATATAGATAAAGTTTTTGATCAGTTGCGATCTCCGGTTGACGTTCAATCAGGGGTCCCCTGGAGTAATCAAGATATTGATGGTTATTTACTTTTTCATATAAGCTTAGGTGTCAGTTTTGATGATCTTTTGTATTTAGATAATTTAAAGCTCAACATTAAAGCGAATAATATACTGGATACTGAATACTATCCATTTGGTTCTTATGTGTTGGGGAAAGGCCGAGATTTTAAGTTTTACATTGCTACAGAATTTTAGAATAAAAATACTTTAGGAGGAAGAGATGAAAAAAAAGGGTTTATTGAAATGGTTCTCTGTTTTATGGATGGGCTTAATGTTGGGCCTGGCCGGATGTGACAATGCGGGAGCCGAAAACGTTATTTCAATACGAGAGCATCATGGAACGGTTGATATCAGCATGGATGAAGTCGGTAAATACCATGGACATGTATGCGTCTGCGTGGTTGTGAGTTATAAAGCGCTTCAGGTGGCGATTGATCAACTATGGGGGGAAGAGACGCCGGAAAGGGGAGATTTTAGGATTGAGTCGTTTTTAGCTACGGACGGCGCGGTGGATACTTTTGAGATGATTACTCGTGTCGCGACCTGGGACAATGGAAGACATCTAATACTGCATGGTGAGATGGATGAATCCGCTGAAAGAACAACAGAAGACTATGTTTTTGTCGTTACCAGGATTTCTACCGGTGAAAGCGCCACGCTAACCTTAAAAGACGGGTTGATTACGGAAGAATTTTTAGCGCTTCGTAATAAAAAACATGGCGCGGATTCTATTTCTGATGAAGACTTAAAAGCCTTTAAAGAAATGAAAAAAGCGCTCAAACAAAAGTTGTTAAATATTGAATCCACCGATCTTTTTGAAGTGGAATTTTTGAGAAATGATTAGATTAAGGAAATACCATGAAAATACTTACCCATCATATCTATGAATACAAAAAGGGCTTACGGAATCTGGTTTTGCATACGATGCCTTATGAATTGAAAGACTCAGCGGAAGCTGTTCTGAAAAGACAGCGGATTGAATACGTCATTCAGGTGGTCAATGAAAGAAAGATCAATATTTTTTTCGGGGCGCAAGAATGCGTGGATATTGTTACCGGTTTCGTTCATAAGCAACTCAATGAGCTTAGCGATGACGAGGATTTTATGTTGGGCATTATGCTTGGTTATAAACGATTGGACCAGTGTCGTCGTTTTTTAAAAAGGAAGTTAAATAGAAAAAAAATCCGGCAAAAAGAAGCCGGTTAGTGATTTGAAAACTAAATTTAAAGGAAGGATAAAATGTCGGAGTTAGCGATAATGCTTGAAAAACTCAATGAGGATTTCCAAATAATGAATAACGCTTTAGGAATATTATGTCAAGCGAAGAGAGGCTGTTCATGCGGGAATGTTCCTTTGAACGC
>CAZOUC010000434.1:0-2726 GCA_964582825.1 uncultured Enterobacteriaceae bacterium
GCGTGCCGCGCGGGAAGCCAGGCCGGCCAGGCTCGCAGTGGTGGTCCCGGCGTTCCGGTCGACGCGGGTCTGCAGGTACCAGTAATCGCGCAGGTCCGTCGCCAGCACGTTGCCGACGCTGCGGCGGCCGTCGAAAACGCCGATGCACAGCAGGCGCGACGCGTACGCGGTGCCGACTTCCAGGCGGGACACGAGCAGGCCCTGGTAGGCGGCGGTCGCCAGGACCAGCAGGCCGAACACCCACAAACCGACTCTCACGCGCCGCTCCGGTCCCGGCATCCAGAAAACAGCGTGAAAAAGTTCTCCCGGGTCTGCTCGGCGAGGCGGTCGATCGACACGCCGCGCAGTTCCGCAACACAGGCGGCCACGGCCGGCAACAGGGCCGGACTGTTCTGCCGGCCGCGGTGCGGCACCGGCGCGAGGTAGGGCGAATCCGTTTCGATCAGCAGTCGGTCCGGCGGTACGCGCCTGGCGACGTCGCGCAGCGCGCCGGCATTGCGGAACGTAACGATGCCGGAAAACGAGATGCAGTAACCCAGGTCCAGGGCCGCGCTGGCGACCTCCCAGCTCTCGGTGAAACAGTGCAGCACGCCGGCGCTGCGTGTGCCGCCATATTGCCGGATCAGCCGCAGCGTGTCGGCCGCGGCCTCGCGCGTGTGCACGATGACCGGCAGCCGGCGTCGTGCGGCGGTCTGCAGCTGCGTGGCGAAGCACTGGCGCTGCACGTCCGGGGTGGTGCTGTCGTAGTGGTAGTCGAGACCGGTCTCCCCCACCGCAACCACCTTGTCGACGTCGAGCCAGGCATCGACCTCCTGGGGGTCGAGGTCGTCCACCGCGTGCAGCGGGTGAACGCCGGCGCTGGCCCACACCCCTTCGAGGCCCTGCGCGAGCGACGCCGCCGCCGCGACGTTGTCGCGGTCGACGGCAATCGTCAGCAGTTCGCGGACGCCGGCGTCCCGCGCTGCCGCGACAACGCCGTTCACACCGCCGGGTGCGTCGGCCAGGTAATCGAGGTGACAGTGGGAATCGACGAACATCAGGGTTCCGCCAGCGCGGGGCCGGGCGGCGCAGACAGCGGATTCACATCGTGTGCGTCGGTCGGTCCGACTCGAGCGCACCGGCGAGATAGGTCTCGATCTTGCGCGTGGCGGTATCGTCCTGGCCGTTGAACTGCACGCCGATACCGGCCGCCCGGTTGCCCTGCGCGCGGCGCGGCGTGACCCAGACGACCTTGCCGGCCACCGGGATCTTTTCAGACTCTTCCATGAGATTGAGCAGCATGAAGACCTCGTCGCCGATCTTGTACGGCTTGTTGGTCGGAATGAACAGGCCGCCGTTGACGAGAAAAGGCATGTAGGCGGCGTAGAGCACGGCCTTGTCCTTGATGGTCAAGGACAGGATGCCGTTGCGGGAACCCTGCTGCGTACTCATGACTGCGTCGTCTGGACTGGATTAACCTTGGAAGGTTAGACCCTGGAGCCCGCAGGGGTCAACCGAGCGGTGGCCGAGGCAGGCCTCGCGCCAGCGCAGCAGCAGGTCTTCGAGCAGCAGCTGGGGATTGGGATGCGCTGCCGAGGCCAGCATGCGCGTTACGGCCAGCTGGTCTTCGAACAGGCGGTGCAGCTGTGCGGGGCTCGTGCGCCGCGCGAGGGCGTCGAACTGCTCCGCGGCATTCCCGTGACGCAGGCGCGCCGGGTCACGCGTTGCCTGCCAGCGCAGCAGGTCCACCAGCAGCTCGTTGAGCTGCTGTACCAGCAGCGCCAGGTCATCCTGGGGGTGTGCCGCGAGCATGCGCTGCAGAGACAGCTCCCCTTCGACGAAGGCGCGCAGATCGGCGAGAAAGCGCCTTGCGCCGTCGGCTTCGCCACCCTGAAGCACGGCCGCCAGGGCGGCGAGCGGCCGGCCGCCCGCGCTGCGCAGCGCGTCTTCGGCCACGTCGCCGATCTGGTCCCGCAGCCAGGGCAACGCCAATTCCGGTCCGGGTAGCGGCGCCTTGACCGTCTGGCAGCGGGAACGGACCGTCGCCGGCAGCTGTCCGGGCCGGCTGCTGATCAGCACGATGAAGCTGGCACCCGGCGGCTCCTCGAGGCTCTTGAGAAGACTGTTGGCCGCGTGATGATTCATCGCTTCGGCGGGATGCACGATCACGACCTTGTTGGCTGCGATCTGCGGTGTCCTCGCGAGGAATTCGATCATCTCGCGCACCTCGTCGACACGGATCGCCTTGCCGGCCTCGGCCGGTTCGAGCCGCCAGCGATCCGGGTGTGTGCCGGCGGCATTGAGTCGGCAGCCGCGGCAGCGTTCGCAGGGGCGCTCCGGGGTCGGGGCGCTGCACTGCAGCAGCGCCGCGAGGCGCAGGGACAGCTGCCGCTTGCCGACGCCGGGTTCGCCGCTGAGCAACAGGGCGTGGGGCAGCCTGCCGGCGGCCGCGCGGCGGCCGAGTTCTGCCAGCAGGCCCTCCTGCCACGGCAGGCGCATCACCGCCGCAGATCCTCGAGGGCCGCGGCGATGTCGCGCTGTACCGCGGCCAGATCGCGAGCCGCGTCGACGACGCGGAAGCGCTCCGGCTCGGCGGCCGCGCGCGCCAGGTACGCGGCACGGACACGCTGCAGAAACCCTCTCGCTTCGCTCTCGAAACGGTCCGGCGCACCGCGCGCCGCAGCGCGCGACAGGCCGACGTCCACCGGCAGGTCGAGCAGAACGGTGCGGTCCGGCTGGAGGTCGGC
>CAZOUC010000435.1:0-2715 GCA_964582825.1 uncultured Enterobacteriaceae bacterium
GGCGTCATCGGCCTCGAGCTCGGCAGCGTCTGGGCCCGGCTGGGCGCCGAGGTGACGGTCATCGAGGCCCTGGACGACTTCCTGGTCGCCGCCGACGAGCAGATCGCCAGGGAGGCGCTGAAGATTTTCAAGGGGCAGGGCCTGGACATCCGTCTCGGCTCGCGCGTCACCGCGACCGAGATTACCGGGTCGAAAAAGCGCAGCGTGAAGGTGACCTACGAGGAAAAGGAAAAGGAGCAGCACGCCACCTTCGACCGCCTGATCGTCGCCGTCGGTCGCGCGCCGTACACCGAGGGCCTGCTGGCCCCGGATTGCGGCGTCAATCTCGACGAACGCGGCTTCATCCAGGTGAACGACTTCTGCGCCACCGACATGCCCGGTGTCTACGCGGTCGGTGATTGCGTGCGCGGTCCGATGCTGGCGCACAAGGCATCGGAGGAAGGCGTGATGGTCGCCGAGCGGATTCACGGCCGCCTGCCGCAGCTCAACTACGGCTGCGTGCCGTCGATCATCTACACGCACCCAGAGATCGCCTGGGTCGGCGCGACCGAGCAGCAGCTGAAGGCCGCCGGCGAGGAGTACAAGGTGGGCACCTTTCCGTTCGTCGCCAACGGCCGTGCCCTGGCCGCGAACGACAGCGATGGCATGGTCAAGGTGCTCGCGCATGCCGAGACCGATCGGATTCTCGGCTGCCACGTGATCGGTCCGAGCGCCGCCGACCTGGTGCAGCAGATCGTCATCGCGATGGAATTCGGTTCGAGTGCCGAGGACATCGGCATGATCGTGTTCGGCCACCCGACCGTGTCGGAAGCGGTGCACGAGGCGGCGCTCGCCGCCAACGGGCACGCGATCCACATGCCGAACCGCAAACGCAGGAAATAACAGACCCCGGGAGGTCCCATGAATCTTCACGAGTACCAGGGCAAGCAGCTGTTTGCCGAGTACGGCTTGCCCGTGTCGGAGGGCTACGCCGTCGACGCCGCCGAGAAGGCCGTCGAGGCGGCGCAGCAGATCGGCAACGGTCCCTGGGTCGTCAAGACCCAGGTCCACGCCGGCGGCCGCGGCAAGGCCGGGGGCGTCAAGCTGGTGTCCAGTCACGACGAGATTCGCGCGTTCGCGCAGGAATGGCTCGGCAAGCGCCTCGTGACCTATCAGACCGATGCCAACGGCCAGCCGGTCAACAAGATTCTCGTCGAGGCCTGCACCGACATCGCCGACGAACTGTACCTCGGCGCGGTGGTCGACCGGTCGACGCGGCGCATCGTGTTCATGGCGTCCAGCGAGGGCGGCGTCGAGATCGAAAAGGTTGCCGAGGAGACGCCCGAGAAGATCCACAAGGCGATCATCGACCCGCTGGTCGGTGCCCAGCCTTATCAGGGACGCGACCTCGCCTTCAAGCTGGGACTCGAGGGAGATCAGGTCAAGCAGTTCGTGAAGATCTTTACCGGCCTGGCGAAGATGTTCGAGGAGAAGGACCTGGCGCTGATCGAGGTCAATCCCCTGGTCATCACCAAGGACGGCAGGCTGCACTGCCTCGACGCCAAGGTCGGCGTCGACGGCAACGCCCTGTACCGGCAGAAGGCCCTGCAGGACATGCACGACCCGTCGCAGGAGGACCCGCGCGAAGCGCACGCGGCGGCGTGGGGGCTGAATTACGTCGCCCTGGACGGCAGCATCGGCTGCATGGTCAACGGCGCCGGCCTGGCGATGGGTACGATGGACATCATCGCGCTGCACGGCGGTTTCCCGGCCAACTTCCTCGACGTCGGCGGCGGCGCTACCAAGGAGCGGGTGTCCGAGGCGTTCAAGATCATCCTGTCGGACGACAACGTGAAGGCGGTCCTCGTCAATATCTTCGGCGGCATCGTCCGCTGCGACCTGATCGCCGAAGGCATCATCGGCGCCGTATCCGAAGTGGGGGTACAGGTGCCGGTGGTCGTGCGTCTCGAAGGCAACAACGCCGATGTCGGCTCCAAGCTGCTGGCGGACAGCGGTCTCAACATCATCGCCGCGACCTCGTTGACCGAGGCGGCAAAGTCGGTGGTCGCAGCGGCGGAGGGCCAGGCATGAGCATCCTGATCGACAAGGAGACCAAGGTCATCTGCCAGGGCTTCACCGGCTCCCAGGGGACCTTTCACTCGGAACAGGCCATCGAGTACGGCACCCGGATGGTCGGCGGTGTGACCCCCGGCAAGGGCGGCCAGACCCATCTCGGCCTGCCGGTGTTCAACACCGTCGCCGAGGCGGTGGCCGAGACCGGTGCCGACGCCTCGGTGATCTACGTGCCGGCGCCGTTCTGCAAGGACTCGATTCTGGAGGCGGCCAGCGCCGGCGTCCCGCTGATCGTCTGCATCACCGAAGGCGTGCCGACGCTCGACATGCTCGAGTGCAAAGTCAAGTGCGATGAACTCGACGTGCGCCTGGTCGGCCCCAACTGTCCTGGCGTCATCACGCCCGGTGCCTGCAAGATCGGCATCATGCCCGGCCACATCCACCTGCCCGGCCGCGTCGGCATCGTGTCGCGATCCGGCACCCTGACCTACGAGGCCGTCAAGCAGACCACCGACGCCGGCTTCGGCCAGTCGACCTGCGTCGGCATCGGCGGCGACCCGATCCCGGGCTCGAACTTCATCGACATCCTGCGCCTGTTCGAGGCCGATCCCGGTACCGAGGCCATCGTCATGATCGGCGAGATCGGCGGCACCGCCGAGGAAG
>CAZOUC010000436.1:0-529 GCA_964582825.1 uncultured Enterobacteriaceae bacterium
TGATGATGATCCCAACCTGATTCTTTTGCACGAACTGCATGTCGCCGAGATCGCCGAAGCGCTCGCTGAGCACCGCGGCAGACCCGGCGAGGTCCATGGCCTCGAGATGGTCGGCGGTCCAGGGCTGTGCCAGGGGGTCGTCGCCCTGCAGGGCGCGGGTCCAGGCGTCGGCGAATTGCGCATCCGGGTCCTGCGCGCGGCTGAGCAGGCCTTCGCGACGGCTGGCCTTTTCCCGCTCGAGGGCCGCGGCATCGAGACGGGGAGCCACCAGCTGGGCATGCAGGGCCTGCAGTGCGGCGCCGAGGTCGCGCGGCGAGGCGCTGCCGCCGGCGGACTCTTCGTACTCGCCAAGTCCGGTCGAAATCCGGAAGTCCTTGTCGGCGCCCCACAGCAGCAGGCCCTCGGCGTCCAGCGCCCCGGCGCCGGAGCGGCGTACGATCGACAGCGCGGTGCGCGCGGGCACGTAGTCCTCGTCCTCGAGCCGCGACCATCCGCCCGGGCTCCAGGCGGTGAAGCGCACCTCGTCGTT
>CAZOUC010000436.1:539-2708 GCA_964582825.1 uncultured Enterobacteriaceae bacterium
GAACCAGACGCGGATGCCGTTGGACAGCGTCCACCCGGTCACGCCCAGGCGCTCCTCCCAGGACCGGTCCACCGCGACAATGGCCCCCGCTGCGGGGGGCTCGATCGGCTCGGGCAGCTCGCGTGCGCCGGCGGGTGCCTCGAGGGTGGCCGCGGCCACCCGCGCTTCGACGGTCTGCAGATCGCTCACACTCGGTGCGATGACGCCGGGTTTTTCCGGCGTCAGCGCCACCACCACGCGCGAGTCGCCGAGCAACAGGTCCTGTGCCCAGCGGCGCACCTCGTCGATGCCGACCAGCGGCAGGAAGGCGCGGAAATATCCGGCACCGGTGGCCGGCGCCGGGACCGGCTCGCCGCGACTGAACACACGTACCAGCTCTTCGGCGAGTTGCGGTGACGGGCGCTTGTCGGCGTCTGCCAGGTAGCCGTCGATGCCGCGCAGCAGGCGGGCGCGCGCCGTGTCGAGTTCCTCGGCGCTGGGGCCGAAACGACGGAAGCGCTCCACCTCGCGCAGCGCCGCGTCGTAGGCTTCCAGCAGGCGGTTGTCGCGGGCCGTCACGCGCAGGCCAAAGCCTCCCTCCTCGGCGGCGAGCCGCTCCTGGCCCACGGCGGCGCTTCGGACCGGTGAGCTCTGGTCCAGGCCAAGGCGCGCCAGGCGGATGTTGAGCGCGGTCAGCGCCGCCAGTTCGGTCACCTGCTCGCGGACGTCGCCGACGACCTGCGCTTCGCCGAAGTCACGCTTGTCGGTCACGCGCAGCGACGACAGGGTGATTTCCGGGTCGCTGACACTGATCCAGGCCGGCGCGGCCTGGTCCGGGATGCGCGCGTCGACCGCCTGCGGGGCCGGGGTGCTGGCACGGCCTTCACTGAACACCCGGCGAATCCGATCCTCGACTGCTGCCGCGTCGATGTCGCCAACCACGATGACCGCCATGCGGTCGGGGCGGTACCAGTCGCGATAGAAGCGCCGCAGCGCATCGTGACTGAAGGTCTGCAGGCTCTGTTCCGTGCCGATCGGCAGCCGCTCGGCAAAGCGTGAGCCGGCGAAAACCAGCGGCCGGGTGGCCTCGTCGATGCGCTGCCCGACGCCGAGGCGCTGGCGCCACTCTTCGAGGACCACGCCGCGCTCCATCTCGATTTCTGCCGGGTCCAGGGTCAGGCCCCAGGCCCAGTCGGCCAGCACGGTGAAGGCCCGACTCAACTGCGCGGGATCGTCCGCCGGCACCTGCAGCTGGTACACGGTGGTCTCGAAGCCGGTGCGCGCGTTCAGGTGGGCGCCAAAGCGGTTGCCGGTCGATTCGAGGTACTCGACCAGCGCCGTGCCGGGGAAATTACGGGTCCCGTTGAACGCCATGTGCTCGAGCACGTGGGCGAGCCCGATCTGGTCGTCGTCCTCGTGGATCGAGCCGGCCTTGATCACCAGGCGGAAGTCCACGCGATCGGGCGGCGTACGGTTCTCGCGGATGTAGTACCGCAGGCCGTTGGCGAGCGTGCCCTGGCGCAGCGCCGGGTCGACCGGGATCGGCGCGTTCAGGTCGTAGCCGGCCACGATCTCCGGCTGCGGCGACGGCGGCTGTTCGAGCGACGCGGAACAGGCGGCCAGCAGCAGGGTCAGCAGCAATGTGAGGGTGCGAAGCATCATGGGCACCGTGTCCGGGAGCGCGGGGAATTGCCTGATTCTACGGCAGCGGGCACCGCTGCGGATCGCCGGCGGCGACCCGGGCGCGGCGAGCGTGCCCGACCATGCCGTGACGGGACCGGGTGGCAGAGCATACACTGCGGACGCAGCCATGCAGGACAGGGAGCCCGGCGGTGCACCAGCCCGTTATCCTCGAAGTCGCCATCAACGGTGTCACCAGCCGAGAGGTCAATGCCAGCGTACCGGTAACGCCAAGAGAGGTGCACGCGGAAGCCCTGCGCTGTCTCGACGCCGGAGCCGCCATCGTCCACAGTCACGCCGACTGCATGTATCCGAGCGCCGAGGAGGCGGCGGCGCGCTACGCGGAGGCCTACCGGCCGATCGTCGACGCGCGGCCGGATGCGATCCTGTATCCGACCGTCAACCTCGCCGATGAGGTCGGGCAGCGCCACGGCCACCAGCGCCTGCTGGCGCGCCAGGGTCTCATCCGCCAGGCCCTGCTCGACCCGGGCTCGGTGAACCTCGGCGGCA
>CAZOUC010000437.1:0-2698 GCA_964582825.1 uncultured Enterobacteriaceae bacterium
TACCCGGCTGGTACTGGGGCCATTGAACAGCGGCGCGAGGTCCGCCAGCCCGAGGGCGGGGAGCCCGCTGTCATCGAGCATTGCCGGGGTGCTGCCGGGCGCAACCTCGACGGTGTCGGTGCAGTACAGGAAGCCGACGGCGATGACATCGGTGCCGACCCAGTCGCCGGGGTCCACCGCAGAGTAGTTTGCGCAATCGGTGATGCCATCGGTGGCGTTCTGCGCGTTCATCAGGTTCGCGAGGTTCTGCGCCGATGAGGTGCCGCCGGCGCCGAAGTCGTTCTCGACCTCGATCAGCCCGATGATGTCGGCGTCGAGTGCCAGCAGCGCCGGAATGAGCTTGTCTTCCTGGCGGTCGCGCTCGTTACGCCCGAGGCTATCCAGCAGGGGTACCCGCGGGTTGGCGTTGGGGTTCACGAACTCGTCAGCGCCGCGGCAGGGCTGTTGGACCCCGGGCGGGCCGCACTTGGCCGTGCCGTCGTCGAGTTGCTGGAAGTAGTTCAGCACGTTGTAGCTTGCGACCTTGAGCGTGCCGTCGATTGCGGGCGGTGCCGCCGGGCGCTCGTTCGCGGCAATGAACGCCGGGGCGATGACCGGATGCATGCGATAGACGCCGAAGTCGTAATGCATGACGCCATCGATCCGGGCGACGGTATCGCCGCCGCGCAACAGGTTCGGTGGGTCGATGGTCACATCGATCGGCAGGCCACCGCGCCCAAACGCCAGCGGATCGAGGTTCTGTGCGGAGCGCCCGTCGTCGATCATCAGCGTGCGCCGGGCCAGGTCGGCCTGATGCGCGGCGAAGCCGGTCGCGTCCGGGACATTCGCCATCGTGAATTGCTCGGGTCGCCCGCCAGCGGCGACGCGGATCTCGCCGAAGCGATCGAGATTGAAATACTCGACCAGCGTCAGGTCACCGTCGCTGGCGACCAGCGTCACGGCCATCCCTTCAACGGGCTCCAGATCGGTTGCCGGGTCCGCGGCCAGCGGCAACGCGACGACCGCCGGGGTAGCGGTTCCGGCGAGGTCGGTGCAGACCGTCACCGCCTGTACGTTGTTCAACTGCGTCAGGCTGTTACCGCTGCTGTCGCTACTGCGCGCGAACTCGGCGACGGTGCCGGTGACGCGGACGCCATCGCCGATGGCAAGCGTCGGCGCGATGCGACCGTTGTCGAAGACGAAGATGCCGTCGGCGGTCGTCGGGTCGCCATCTGCATCCGCGTCCTCCTCCTGCACGAAGAAGCCGCTGAGACCGCTGCCATCGGTGCCCTGGTAGGCGCCGACGACGATCCCTTCGATGTCGTGCGCCTGCCCGACCAGCGGACTGACGGCGCCGCTGCCCTGGATCGACCAGATCGGCGTGGCGCCGTCGTCGCCGCAACCGGCGAATTGCTCTGCGGTGCTGAACGCGACGGTCAGCGCGGCGCTGTTGGCCAGGCCCGAGGTCGCGCCGGTGACGCTGCCCGCCGGCAAAGTCAGTTGGCAGGAGGTGCCGGCTGGTAGCGGATCGACTGGCAGCGTCGCGGTACCCGCGGCGAGGTCCAGGACCGGCGTGCCGGAGAACTGCACGCCGTCGCTCGGGCATCGCAGGGACCACTGCGCCGGATCGGTCGCTGCCGTGAGCGGCTCGCTGAAGGTCAGCGCAAGGGTGCCGATCGCCGGGTCCACGTCGGCGGCGTTGTTGGCCGGCACCGAGGTCGCGATCACCGGGCCGGCGGTCGCCGCGCCAGCGACGAAGCTGCCGAACGGCACGGCGGCGCCGATCTCGGCGGCGGTGAGATTGTCCAGCACGTTGTTGCCGGGAAAGGTCCAGTTGGCTGCGACCCAGCCGCCGTCCGGACCGGTGCCGTCCTGGCGATACAGATAGCTGTCTTCATAGACCGGCGTAGTGTCTTCGGTCCAGACCTGATCGATGACCGGTCCGCCGCTGGCCTCGACGATGCGAAAGCCGTCATCGCCGTTGCCGGAGACGACGCTCAGCGCCACCACGTTGGCGAAGTCGCCGCTGGTGCCGAACACCTCCTCGAAGCTCGCGCGACCGTTGCTGTTGGTGCCGACGAGATAGACGAAGGCGTCGGTGTACTCGCCGCTGAGCGGTGTCGTGCTGCCGAATGCGCCGCCGTTGGCCGAGCGCTCCAGTTCATAGAAGCCGAGCTCCTCGGTGCCGGAGACGTAGAGTTCGATGACCTTCGGAGTCCCGCCGAACAGGGTTCCATCGAGGATGCCGGTGATGGTGACGTCGGCGGCGGCAGGCACCGTTGCCCAGGCGAGGAGGACGCCGAGCGATGCGGCGCCGACGCGGCGTGGAAAAGCTTCAAACATGTCTGACCCCAGAAGGTTCGCGAGCGGGTGGGCAACGCGCGCTATCCCTGCGGCCGGCCGCCTTCCCTCGAAGTAAGGCAGTTTGACCGATGAGGACTGCAACCGATTGACGGTTGCATGATGTTTGAGTGACGCCGTAGCTACGGCGCTGTGAAGGCCGGGGCCTGGTTTCAGTCGGGTCGGGGTTGGTCCTTGCGAGTGCCCGGCGGGGGGCGGCTGCGCTCAGGCCGGCCGCGTTCAGGCCGGCAGAGCAGCGGGTCGATCCTGAAACTGCAGCGCCGCGAGCCGCGCATAGAGCCCGCCCTGGGAGAGCAGCTCCTCGTGCCGCCCGGCCGCGACGATGCGGCCCTGGTCCAGCACCAGGATGCGATCCGCC